>MWBB01000163.1 GCA_002068835.1 Acidobacteria bacterium ADurb.Bin340
TGGCATCCCACGCAGGATGCGCCCATTCACCACGAAACTGGGACTGCTGTCCAAACCCAGTTCCGCCGCATCAGCCAAGTCCTGATCCACCGCCTGGACCTGAGCCCCCTGGGCCAGCGCCTTTCCGAGTTCCTCGGCCCCCAGGCCGTGGCTTGCCGCTTGGGCCTTGAGGACATCCACCGTCAGGGCAGTCGGCGCCGCAAAGAGCTGGGCCCCGAAAGACCAGTACCGGGCGCGGGCCTGGCTCCAGAGGGCCGCCTGGGCCGGTACCTTGTCCTCCACTGGCAGGGCTCGCCAGATATGGCGAACCTGGCCCGGATAGAGTTCCCAGACGCGCCTCAGCACTTCCTGGGCCACCCGGCTGTAGGGACAGGTGAAGTCCGAGAATTCCACCAGCGTGAGGGGAGCATCCTTGGGTCCCCGGGAGGGACTGTGGGGCCTTTCCGGCAGGATGGCCCGGGGCGGCTCCAGGTCCACCCGGAAATCACCTGCCTCCAGCAGCCGAGCCCTGAAGGCCCTGAAACGAGCTTCCAGGTCCCTCTGCCGCAGCACCTGCCGAACCTCAGCCAAGGCTGAGGACTCGTCGGAGGGCAGCTGCCGGGATTGCCGAAGCTCGCGTCGGGCCTTCTGCAGAGCCTCCGGGGTGGGCTCTGGAAGTCCGGCTTCCACCTCATCCCTGATCAGGGTTTCCGGCGTCATGTTCCTCCGCCGGGCTTCCTGCATCAGGAGCTTCTCGAAGGCCAGATCCTCGATGATCCGGGCCTTCAGCTCGTACTGCTCCTGCCGCAGCATGAAAAGCGTCGCCCGCCCCCGGTTTTCAACGTCCTTTTCGGTAACGGTTCCACCGGAAAAGCTGCCCACCACGGGTGGCACGGGCGGGTCCGCCTGGACCACGGGAACCATCAGCGCGAGGGTCAGGATCAATCGGCATATCGTCATTGCGCATCCATGGAAATGGAGACACGGCCCCGGAAGGCCGTGTCCAGCAGATGGTTGATCCAGCGATCAATAGGTCGCCAGAGCGTAGTACCGGTAGTTGTCGGCGTTCCAGATGGCATTGCCAGGATTGGTCCGGGCGAGATTCCGGCAGAAAGTGGTTCCGTAGCCATAGTCATCGGTTCCGGCTGCCGCATTCCAGTGGGAGGCCTCGTGGAGCAGGAAGCTGCCCTTCTCGGTGGCGCCGAACTGGTGGAAGTAGGAGCAGACCCACACGTTGTAGGGCCGGCTGGGATAGACATAGGCGATCACGCCGGATTCGCAGGTGGTGCAGGTGCTGTTCCAGTTGCCGTTGTGGGCGTAATAAATGCCCCGGTAATTGCTCTTCACGGTGTTGGCCCGTGTCGTCGTGTAGGCCCCGAACCAGGTCTGGTAGGTGCTGTTGTTGGCCAGGGCATTGTGGGCCCGCGCCGCCATGGTGCGGCTGACGCTGTAGGCGGCATTGATGGAATTCTGCTGGGTGATGGTGCAGCCCGAGAAGCCGCGGGTGGCTCGGGTTTCGACCGGAGGCACCACGGATCGGACTTCGCCCACCCACACGTTCACCACGTCAGATTCGACTTCGGGCGTTTCCACAGCGTCCTCGGCGGAACGCAGCCCCGTGGACTCCTCGTCACGAACCGCAACGGGGTAGCGGAACTGCACCGAATAGTCACCGGCGCGATCCAGGGCATAGTGTTCGGAAAGGTCCACCTCGGCCGTGATGGATTCATTGGGCAGCAGGGTGACCCAATCCTGCTCCGTGGGACCGACGCGAAGCGCCAGCTTGCCGATGTACTTCACAGGCTGACCATCCCTCAGGATCCGGAACAGGTTGGCTTCCATCCCGTGAAGGGGCGTGTTGTAGCGCAAGAACGACACCTTCTTGAGCTTGGTGTTGGATACCCGGACCAGGACTTTTCCGTTGTCGGAAGGTGTCACCTCCACAGCGACCTGGGCAGCAAGAAAGCGGGCGGAGACCACCAGGGCCATTACGACCGCAGTGTTCAGGAAACGGCGAAAGCTCATGCAAGCTCCTTGAAAAAAGGCGGACCTCGGGCGCCGAAGCCCAAAGCTTCGGCACGGGAGACAGGCGGTCTGAAACCGCTCAGAACGATCCGCGGGGACGGAATATGGATCCAGTGTCAGCAGTGCGTTGAGGGCCCCGAAGGGCGGCATCCGGGATGCGGGAAGGTGCCCACTCATTCTGGGGGCCAGCAGATCCCTGCGGGTGTGAAAAGATGTTAATTCTGCCCAGTCAACCGGGAATGACCTCAAAGTCCCCGCAGCAGGGGATCCTTCAGCGCCACCTTGCGCTTACCCGGGTGCAGGCGTTCCGCTTCCTCCAGGAGCTGCCGCGCGGTTTCGCGCTCCCCTCCCAGGGCCATGGCCTGGGCCATGTGGTAGAGGTTCACGGAAGCCGTGCGGCGCTCGCCCTTGGGCCGGCCCGACCAATCCCGGCTCCGGGTGGAGGCTAGAAAAACCAGGAATCGATCCCGGGCTTCGCTGCGTCGGCCGGCGGCATCCTCCGCGAGCCCGTCCAGCAGTTCCCGGGCGGGATTCCCGCTCGGCCAAGCCGCCTGGACGGCCTGGGCGTGCCGGTTGAAGGCGGCCCGATCCCCCTTGTGGTGCGCCACCTCCGCCGCGGTGAGGGTCAACAGGCGGGCCTGGGCATTCTGCATCAGCCCTTCCTCGATGCGGGTCTGGGCCTCGTCCAGCCGCCCCATCCACAGCAGGCAGAGGGCTGCGGTGAGGTGGGGGTAGTCCGCGCTGGGCTGAAGGCGCCGGGCTTCGTCGGCGTGGCGAAGACCCTCTTCCAGTTCGCCCTCGTTCTGCAGCAGAACGGCCAACCGGTAGTGGGCGAACCAGTCCTGGGGCCGCAGGGCGATGGCCCGAAGGTAGTGGCGCCGGGCCTCGGCCCGTTCGGGGGCGCCGTCCTCGTAGGCGAAGGCATCCCCCAGGGTCACCAGGGCCCGGAAATCCGCAGGGTCCAGATCCACCGCCCGCTGGGCCTCCTGGTGGGCATTCGCGAAATCACCCTTGCGGTGATAGGCCTCGGCCAGCACCCGGTGGGCGAAGGCCAGACCGGGATCCAGCACCACGGCCTTGCGCCCTTCCTCCACCGCCCGGTCGAGGTTCAACGCGGCATCGGCCTTGCCCAGGTGGATGCCCGTGGCGCCGAGTTCGAGGATGGCCCAGGCCAATCCCGCCCGGGCCGGGGCGTAGTCCGGTTCTCCTAGCAGCGCCTCGTCGAAGAGTTGCCGGGCCAGTTCGAAGGACCGGATGTTCCCCTGGACGATGAGATCGAGCCCCTTGGTGTAGAGCTCCCGGGTGCGGGCCAGCTTGGCCCGGGGCACCGGCCCCGCGGCCGGCGCGCCGCTGGAGCCCCCCAGCAGCGCAGGCAGCCGTCGGGTCAGTTCGTCCTCCATGTCCAGAAGGGTCTGAGCATCGCCCTGCACCTGGAGCTGGTCCACGACTTCGCCCTGTTCGCCGCGCACCACGCGGACCGAAAGCCTCAGGCGTCCGCCTGCCCCCCGCAGGCTTCCCATGACCAGGTACTCGGCGCCCAGATCCCGCTGGAGGTGGGAGAGGCTTGAACCTCCGTTCGCCACCGCCTCGGCCACCCGGACCCGGTCCAGCACCATGAGGTCCTGGCGCCGAAGCAGCCCCATGGCCATCACATCCTGGAGACTCCTTCCGGTCCAGGCCAGATCCGGCGCCACGCCCTCCAGTTCCACGGGGAGGACGGCCACCACCTTGCGGCCCTGCCCCAGGCCCACCTGGGAGGTGGATGAAGGGGACCAGCGTCCCCAGGGGCGGAGCCAGGCCAGCCCGCCCAGCAGCCCTGCACCCGCCAGCCCCAGCGCGATCCACCGCCAGGGCAGCGCTGGCATGCGCCGCGCCGGCACGGGCATCCGGCCCGAGGCCAGTTCCAGTTCCAGCCCTTCGAAGACCTCCAGGGCCTCGGCCAGGGAGGAGAAACGGGCATCCGGATCCTTCGCCAGCATCCGGGCCACGGCCTCGGTGAAATTCCGGGGCAGGTCCCGCCTCAAAGCGCCCAGGTCCGGAGCCTTGTCCTTGGCAATGGCATGGAGGGTTTCCACCACCGCGGCCTTGCGGAACGGATGGTGGCCCGAAGCCAATTCGAAGAGCACCACCGCCAGGCTGAACTGGTCCGCCGATGGCCCCTGGCTCTGGCCGTAGGCCTGCTCGGGGCTCATGTAGGAGGGCGTCCCCACGGAAATGCCCACCTCGGTTTCCCGGGTGAGGGTGAAGGCCTGGGCCGTGGCTTCGGCGGACCCGAAGAGCCCCCGCTTGGCCACGCCGAAATCCAGGATCTTCAAGGTGCCATCAGGCGTCAGCACCAGGTTGTCCGGCTTGATGTCCCGGTGGACCACGCCCTTCTGGTGGGCATGCAGCAGCCCCTTGCAGGCCTGGATGGCCAGGGCAAGCAGACGCCCCACAGGCAGGGGCCGTCCCACCTCGGCGGCAAGGTTGGACCCTTCCACGAATTCCATGGCGATGTAGGGAGCCCCGTCCTGCTCGCCTGCATCGTAGACCACCGCGATGTTGGGGTGCTGGAGCTGGCAGGCCGTCTTGGCTTCCGCCACCAGGGCCCTGCGCCGTTCGTCATCGTCGCCCTTGAGGATCTTGAGGGCCACCACCCGCTCCAGCCGGACATCCATGGCCTTCCAGACCCGGCCCATGCCGCCCTCTCCCAGAGGTTCCAGGAGGCGGTAGGAGCCGAACATGGGCTGGGAGAGGTCGGGGGTGGCCACGGGCAAGTCTCTGGCCCCATTGTAGACAGCGCCCTTCTGGCATGCTGGTTTCATGTTCCGCCTGCGGGAATGCTGCACCTTCAAGCTCCGGGATCGGGCCTCCGTGTTCCTGGCGGAACTGCATCCAGCCCAGGGCGCCGAGGCCCGAGGGGCCCTGCTGGCCGGCATCCGGCGGCGGGATTTCGATGCGACCCACCACTGCAGCGCCTGGCGGGAGGGCCTTCCGGTGAGCGCCTGGGGTTCGGACGACGACGGCGAACCCGCAGGCACGGCCGGCCCCCCCATGCTGCGGGTGCTGGAGGGCGCGGAGCTTACGGACCTCCTGGCAGTGTGCGTGCGCTGGTTCGGGGGCACCAAGCTGGGCACCGGAGGGCTGGTCCGGGCCTACACCGAGGCCGTCCAGGGCGCCCTGGAGGCGGCCCGGAGCCAGGGACTTCTGGAAGAAGTGCGAATCCTCCGGGAAGGTTCTCTGACCGTGGAACCGGCCCTGGCCCATCTGCCCTTCACGGTGCTGGGGGCCTTTCCCGAAGCGGACGTGCTGGGCCAGGACTTCGGCCCCCTGGGGGCAACCCTCCGCTTCCGGCTGCCGCCCGAATCGGCGGAGCGGCTGGAGCGGG
>MWBB01000164.1 GCA_002068835.1 Acidobacteria bacterium ADurb.Bin340
TGGCTCCCATCCTGGCCTGTGCACTGGCTGCGGCCACGCCTTCAGGCGCCTTCGCAGGGGCCTGGGGCACCCAGAGCGGACGCTTGCAGATCCAGATTGCAGGTTCCACGGTGCAGGGCACCTACACCCATGCCACCAGCGCCTCCAACCATTTCCGCTTCACCTGCGCCGCGCAGACGGCGGAGAGCGCCCAGGGTACCTGGCAGTTCCTCCAGCCTGGCAGCGGGTCCAACAGCGGACCCATCTCGCTGAGGCTGCTCTCGGCCAGCGAGCTGCACATCGTCATGACCTACGGCAACGGCAAGCCCATGCTGGATGCGCGGCTCCGCAAGGTGGTCCCCGCCAGCTTCGAAGGCACCTGGAACGCGCGGAACGGTGCGATCCGCATCGCCCGATCGGCTTCGGAGCTGAAGGGCACCTATCGGGGACGAACCTCGCGGTCCGGGGATTTCGACTTCACCTGCTCCCCGGCCGGTGGTTCCCAGGCCCGCGGCTCCTGGGTGTTCGCCGACGGTTCGGCTCGCGGTCCCATCACCCTGGCCCTGGAAGGTGGCCGGATGCGGATCCACATGACCTATGCCGATGGCAAACCCATGCTGAACACCTTGGTGGACAAGGCTCCCTGATGAACCCACGCTCCGGGCCCCGGAAGGCCCGGACCCTTCCTGGAGGTACCCATGCGACTTCCCCTCGCGCTGCTCGCGGGCTTCACGGTGATGGCCCAGAGCCCCTTTGCCGTTCAGAACACGACGCCTGCAGGCGCCAAGAAGGCTCCGGGCCAAGCCGTGGTCACGGGCAAGGTCACCGAATGGGTCGGAGGCAGCGTGATGCGCTCCCCCCAGGAAAAGCCTTTGATGGGTGCCACCGTGATCATCGGCACGGATCTCTCTTTCACCACAGGCAAGAGCGGCCTGGATACGGTGAAGGGCACTGTGCTGGCCAAGGTTGAAACCGGTTCCGGCGGTACCTGGAAGGCCGAACTCCCGGCCGGGACCTACACCGTTCTCTACTGGAAGGCGGGCTACACCCCCAGCATCAACAATCCCATCACCGTTCCCGGAACCTGTTCCGGAACCATCAGCCGCGATACCCAGATGCAGGGGCTGCATCGAACCTTGAAGTTCGAGCGATAGGTTTCGGCTCCGCCGCCCGGGAACCGCCCACCCGATGCCAACGGGTGGGCGGTTTCATTCGCTCCGAAGCACCTCCAGGGGTTTCCGCCGGAGCGACCTGCGGCTGGCGAGGAGGCCCAGGCCGAGGGTGAGGAGGGCCGTGGCGCCCATGAGGAGGAGTCCCAGGGTGGGATCGGGCCGGGCGTCGAGGTCCAGGACGTGCCGACCATAGAGGCGGGCAGCCAGCCATGCCTGGGCCGCGGCGAGTGCAGCCGAACCCCCGCCCAGGACCAGGAACTCCCACACGAGGCTCCAGTGCAGCAGGCGGTCGGAGGCGCCCACGGCCCGGAGAAGGGCCAGATCCCGTGCACGGCCCAGGCGGCCTGCCAGGAGGCTGGCGCCCAGCACCAGCAGGGCCGAGGCCATCATGAGGCCCGCCAGCACCCTCGCCACCAGGGCGACCAGATCGAGTACCCGGCCCACCCGGGCCACGATGTCGGCCACGTCCACCACGGTGACCATGGGGTGGCGGGCGGCCACCTCGGCGGCGATGCGGGCCCGGCGGGCGGGATCCTCCACTTCCAGGGCCAGGAGGTGGGTGGTGGGGGCGTCCTCCAGCAGGCTGGGGTGGAGCAGGATGAAGAAGTTGAGCTGGAAGCTGGTCCAGCGCACGGCCCGGAGGCTGGTGACGGTGGCCCGCAGGGGCTCGCCCGCCACATCCAGCTCCAGCTCGTCGCCCAGGCGGGCGCCGATGGACTGGGCGAAGCCTTCTTCCAGGCTGGCTTCGCCCCGGGGCTGGCCGTCGTCGGGCCAGTAGACCCCGGCCACGATCCGCTCGGAATCCGCCAGCCGGGGCCGCCAGCTCAGGTTCTGCTCCCGGTTCCGGAAGGAGCGGCCCCGCTCCTCCTCGCCGGGCTGTTCCGCGTCCCGCACCGCCACGGGCTTCCCTGCAATGCTCGTGAGCCGGGCCCGCACGAGGGGCGCTTCGGTCCAGGAGGTCTGGCCCAGAGCGCGGAACTGCTGGAACAGCTCTTCCCGGCTCTCCGGTGGAACATCCAGCAGGAAGAGGTTGGCCCGGGTGCCGTCCCCCCGCTGGCGGGCCAGGGGCGCGATGAGATCCTCCTTCACGAACTGGGTGGCCAGGGTCAGGAACACGGCCATGCCCAGCACGGACATCAGGAGGGCCGTGAGGCCGGGGCGGGCGCCCAACTGGCCCAGGCCCAGGCGCAGGGCCAGGGGCAGGCGGGGCAGCAGGCGCCGGTAGCCCAGCAGCACCAGTCGGCTGAGGCCGTAGACCACGGCCAGCAGCCCCGCGAATCCCAGTGCGGTGTAGAGGCCGATGCGCAGGTTCGGGGCCTGGCGGATCACCAGGAAGGCCAGCAGCAGGGCAGCCCCCAGGGCTGCGGGGGACTGGAAGGGCAGGCCGCTGCGCCGGGGCTCGGGGCCTTCCCGCAGCAGGTCCAGGGGGCGGGCGCGGCCCAGGCGGAGCAGGGGCGGAAGGAGCAGCAGCGCCAGGGCCAGCAGGGCCACGGCGGTCTCCAGCAGGGGCGGCGGAGGCCAACCCACGGGCCCCAGGCTGGCGGGCAGCAGGTCGCCCAGGAGCCGGGGCAGCAGCAGGGCGAAGGTGCTGCCAAGCAGGTAGCCCAGCAGCATGGAGCCCAGCAACAGGCCTCCGGCCAGCAATCCGTAGGCCCGCACGGGAAGGTCCGGCGGCGCGCCCAGGCAGCGCAGGATGGCGGCTTCCCGGGTGCGGCCCTCCAGGAAGGCGGTGAGGATGGCCCAGCCGCCCATGGCCGCCAGCAGCAGGGTGCCCAGGCCCAGGAGCTGGATGAAGCGATTGAGGTTGCGCAGAGGCCGGGCCAGGTTCGAGGCGGCCTCCTCGTGGCCCTGGACCCGGACCCCCGGGCCCGCCAGGCGCCGGGCTTCGGCCACGGCGGATTCCAGCGGGGTGCCCGGGGCCAGGGTGATGAGCAGCCGGGTGGACAGCCGCGCCCGCGCGGTGACGAGCCCCAGTTCCCGGGCGGTGTCCAGATCCAGGATGACCCGGGGGCCCAGGGCGAAGGGGCTGGCGGTGGCGCCAGGATCCTGGCGGATCACGCCTGCCACCGGCACGATGCCGGTGCCCAGACGCAGGGCGCGGCGCCCTGCCAGCAGGACCTCGCTGCCTTCGGCGCCGGGGGCCGCGGGCTTCAGGCCCCAGGCCTCCGCCAACCCCGCATCCACGAAAAGGCCTTTGAGGGGGCTGCCCGCCGCCGGTTCCAGTTCCAGGCCCGGCAACAGCGGGTAGGCCCCATCCACGGCCCGCGCCTCCACCAGACGGGTGAGGGGCGCCTCCGACGTTCCGCCGCTCGCCATGGTGGGAAATTCGTAGACCAGACTTTGGGCTGCGCGGCCCTTCAGGCTTGCCAGCCGGGCCGGGAGATCCTCCGCTCCCAGGCCCCGGTGGCGCACCACCAGGTCGGCCCCCAGCAGGGTGCGGGATTCCCGCTGGATGCCGACCTGCACGGCCCGGGCGAAGCCGAAGGTGGCGAAGAAGGCGGCGAAGCCTACGGCCAGGCACAGGGCGATGAGAAGGAAGCGGCTCCGCTGGTGATGGAGCTCGCGGCCCGCCAGCCGCAGGGCGCGCATCAGGCCGCCACCATCCGGCCCCGCTCCAGGCGGAGGCGATGCTCCATGCGGGAGGCCAGCGCAGGGTCGTGGGTCACCAGAACGAGGGATGTGCCCAGATCCCGGTGGAGGTCGAGGATCAGCTCGAAGACCTTGCCCGCGTTGGCGGGGTCCAGGCTGCCCGTGGGTTCATCGCACAGCAGCACCGGGGGGCGGGCCACGATGGCCCGGGCGATGGCCACCCGCTGGCATTCGCCGCCGCTCAATTGCCCCGGCAGATGATCCAGGCGGTCCTCCAGCCCCACCCGGGCCAGAGCCTCCCGGCTGCGGGGCAGGGGATCGGGCAGGCCCGCGATCTCGGCGGCAATAACCACGTTCTGCAGGGCCGAGAAGTGCTGGAGCAGGTGGAAGGCCTGGAAGACGAAGCCCAGGGTGCGGGCCCGGAACGCGGCCAGTTGCCGTTCCGTGAGGGTTCCCAGGTCCACGCCCGCCACCTCTACCCGGCCCTCTGTGGGGCGTTCCAGCCCTGCGAGGATGCCCAGCAGGGTGCTCTTGCCGCTGCCGCTGGGGCCTTCGATGGCCAGACTGGCCGAGGCCGGCAGCAGCAGGTCGATGCCCTCCAGCACCCGCAGCGGATGTCCGTCTGGAGAAGGAAAATCCTTGGTGAGGTTCGCGAGACGGATCATTGAGACATCCTAGAGGGCATGTGGTCCTTCCTGGTTGCTTCCGTGATGCTCGCCACCCCGGCGCCTGCCGAGGCGCCCCGGCTGGTCTTCCTGGGCGACAGCCTTACCGCCGGGTATGGGTTGGATGCTCGGGAAGCCTTTCCCGCGCTCATCCAGGAGCGCATCAAGGCCAAAGGGTGGACCTGGACCGTGGTGAATGCCGGAGTGAGCGGTGATACTACAGCGGGGGCGTTGAGGCGCCTGGACCGGATCTTCCGTCGCAAGGTCGATGTGCTCTTCGTGTGCCTGGGGGCCAACGACGGTCTGCGCGGGCTGCCGCCGGAAGCCAGCGAACGGAATCTGCGGGCCATCGTGGCCCGGGGTAAACGGGACGGAGCCCAGGTGGTGCTGGCGGGCATGAGGCTGCCGGAGAACTACGGCCCGGATTACCGGGCTCGTTTCGAGGCCATGTACGCCCGGATCGCCCGCCAGGAACGCGTGCTCCTTCTACCCTTCCTGCTGGAGGAGGTGGCGCTGCATCCGGAGTTGAACCAGAACGATGGCATCCATCCGAATGCCGAAGGCACCCGCAGGGTGGCGGGCCGGGTGTGGTCCACCGTGGAGCCGATTCTGGAGCGGCGGCAGAGGGGGCGGTGAGGGGTCACGGGCCCTCCTGGGCGTTCTGCTTCCGGTTTCCGCGGGATTTCTGGCGCTCCCGCTCCGCCCGGTCTGTTTCGCTGGAGAGCACCACGATGGAAATGCGCCGGTTCTGGGGATCCTTGGGGTCCTTGCCTTCCAGGGGGATGGTTTCGGCGTAGCCCGTGACCCGGCGCACTTGTCCTGGGTTGAGGCCGAAGGATTCCAGCACCCGCCGGGCGGCCCCGGCCCGTTCAGAGCTCAGCTCCCAGTTGGTGTAGGCCTGCCCTGCGTAGGGCATCGCGTCCGTGTGGCCCCCGATC
>MWBB01000165.1 GCA_002068835.1 Acidobacteria bacterium ADurb.Bin340
CTCAAAGAGGAAGCCGGGTTCAGGACCCGGCGGGTACGGCGGGGGCGGACCTCAGGCGGGGTTCGCGAACTTCACGGGCATGAGGATGTAGCGGAAGCTCATGTCCTCGATGCTGGGGGACATGAAGATGCCCTGTCCCACATCATCCTTGAACTGGTAGACCACCTCCTCGCCAGGGAGCCGCTCCAGCAGCTCCGTGAGGTAGTCGATGTTGAAGGCCAGCTCCAGGGCCTGCTCCTCGCCCGTGAAGCTGATGGTGCCCTGGTTCACGCCCTCGTCCGGGTGCTGGAAGTAGACCCGGAGGTTGGGGAATTCGAAGAAGAGACGGACGTTCTTGTTGTAGTCGTCCTTCTTGAGCCCGACGATCTTCAGGGTGCGGAGGAAATCCTCGCGATCGATGAGCACCCGCTTGGGAAGCTCGGCCGGCAGGACCTTTTCGTAGGCCGGATAGTTGCCGGTCACGCGGCGGCTGCTGAACTTCAAACCAGGCTGTTCCATGAACAGGGTGCGGTCATCCCAGCAGAGCTTGAGCTGGCCGTCCTCTCCGAGGCTGGTGGGCAGCAGATCCAGGGCCCGCTTGGGGACGATGATGCGGGCATCGGCTGCCAGACCTGTCTGCACAGGGACTTCCACCACCGCCAGGCGAAAACCATCCGTGGAAACCACCCGGACGAAGCTGGGACCGAAGTGGAGCAGTACGCCGGAAAGGGCGGGTTTCGTAGCGTCCTTGCTGACGGCCAGGGAACCCAGTTGGATCGCCTTGCGGAAAAGGGCCCCGGGCAGCTGGACAGAGGGGAGGTCGGCCTCGGGTTTGGGAAGTTCAGGGAAGCCTTCGCCGGGCTGGATGTTGTGTTCGGAGTTGAACCCCTTGGCGCGCAGCCAGAGCCGGTTGCCGGCTTCCGGCCACTCCAGGGTGAGCATGCCGTCGGGATAGACCCGGACAGTTTCCACAAACTTTTTGCCGGGGATGGCTGAAACACGGCTGCCACTGCCTTCCACCGGCAGGGTGGCCTCGAAGGCCAGCTCCATGTCCGTGGCTTTCAGGGTCATCTCCTGGCCCTCCACTTCCGCGAGGACGTGCTGGAGGATCGGCAGGGTCACCCGGCGTTCAAGGGCGTGCTTCAGGATCCCGAGGGTTCGATCCAAACGTTCCTTGGACACCTGTACCTGAAAGTTCATGCATCACCTTGATGATTCTGAAGGCGCCGAAAAGCTGTGGATTGGAGCAACAAACCTTGATTCTACCGGGAAAAAGGGCCTGCGGGAAACCTGCCAAGAGCATCTGGAGGGGTGTGGAGGGTCCGGGGGGACTCCGGGTCTTCTCGGAATTCCCCACCGGATCCACAGGGGGTTTTCCACCGGGGTGTGGAACTTCTTTCCAAGTCTTTTTTTTTCAAGAAATACTATTCAGGAGTGCGTGGACCGTCTTGTTGAAATCCTGGTCCTTCTGCATCCGTCCCTTCACGGAATCGATGGCGTTCATCACCGTGCTGTGGTGCATGTTGCCGAAGGCCCGGCCGATGTCCGAGAAGGAGGCATCCGTGAGTTCCCGTGCCAGGTACATGGCTACCTGACGAGGCAGGAGAACAGATTGGTGCCGGGACTTCTTCTTCATCAGATCCCCGAAGGGAAGGTTGAAGGTCTCGGCGGTGGTGCGGAAGATCCTCTCCAGGGAGACCCCGGTCGAGACTTCCTGTCCCGTCTGTCCCTGGTAGGCCTGGTGGGCCACCTCCAGGCTGGGGGGGATCCCCAGGAAGCTCGACTCGAACATGACCCGGGTCAGGAGGCCTTCCAGGTCCCGCACGCTGGCTTTGGCACGATGCGCGATGAAGGTGAGCACGTCTTCGGGAACCGTCGGGAAACCTTCGAAGACATCCTCCTCCAGCTTCTTTCGGAGGATGGCCACCCGCGTTTCGAAATCCGGCGGCTGGATGTCGGCCGTGAGGCCCCACTTGCAACGGGTCCGAAGGCGGTCGTGGAGACCCTCCAGCCGCTCGGGAGGCTTGTCCGAGGTGATGACGATCGTTTTTCCGTACTGCAGGAGGTACTCAAGGATGTAGAAGATTTCTTCCTGGGTGCGCTCCATGCGCGCAAGGGTCTGGACGTCATCCAGGAGCAGCACGTCGTTCTGTTGGTACCGCTTCCTCAGGGGCTCGGTGTTCTTGGCCTTGATGGCCACCGTGAGTTCGTTGAAGAAGTTGTCCACCTTGAGATAGGCCACCTTCAGGGCAGGGTTCCGGGCCAGGAGGCCCTTGCCGATGCCGATCATCAGATGGGTCTTTCCCAGACCTGATCCTCCATAAAGAAAGAGAGGATTCATGTTGAGACCAGCCTGGGGCCGCCCGTGGTTTTCCACCACGGCGTTGGCGGCGGCGAAGGCAAGCTGACTGCCAGGTCCCACCACGAAACGATCCAGGGTGTACCGCTGGAATCCCTGGGGGATGATGGATTCTTCGGTTCCGCCTGCGGGTGCCGGGGTGGAGGGTTTGGTTTTGGGGCCCGACTTCGCCGGGGAACCCCCTTCCCCGACCACCGAAAAAGACAGGCGGAGGTGCTGGAGGTTGCAGGCCACCAGCGCATCGTGGAACTCTTCCGCCAGCTGCTGCTCGATCCAGATGCGCGAAGATGCAGACGGCGTCTGGATCCAGAGGGTGCTTTCGTCCATGCGGAGAGGTCGGCAGGGCTCCACCCAGTCCTGGAAGGTGCGTTCGGGCAGACGGGTCGCGAGATTCTCCCGAAGGCTCTCCCACAGTACGACCGGATCACTTGCACCCATGCATCACCCTGCCGGAATCGTCCGGCTCCACCCACCGAAGGGCCGGCCTTCCCGAGTCCCGGGAACCGGAACAGGGCAGTGGGCTCAGGGTGGGAGGACCATCCTAGCACCGCCCAGAAGGGTCCGGTAAGCGCTTCGGCCTTGAGGTTCCCGGTGGTCGCTGGTAGATTCGAAGGTTCGCCCGCAGCATTCGCTCCGGACTTTGAGGTGGACCATGAAGCGCACGTTCCAGCCCAACAACCGCCGCCGCGCCAAGACCCACGGCTTCCTGTCCCGCATGAAGACCAAGAATGGCCGCATGGTGCTGAAGCGCCGCCGGGCCAAGGGCCGTCACGTCCTGGCCCTCTAGCCGCCGCGTGGAATTCGCCGGCCGCTTCCGGGCGGCGCGCCAGGGGGACCATGTGGTTCCCGAGTGCCCGCCCCGGCCGCTTTCGGACCGCGCCAGCGGTCTGGATATCCGTATCTGGGCCCGGCCCGGTGCGACGCTGCCCCTGCTCCTGGTGAACGCCAGCCGGAAGCAGGGGCGAGCCGTACACCGCAACCTTTTCCGGCGCCGTGTGCGCATGGCCTTTCTGGCCGTGCTCCGCTCGACCCCGGAGTTCGCCCCATTCAGCGGTGTCCTCTGGGTCCGGCCGGCCCGGGGCGTCCAGGGAGGATGCAACCTCCCCTATGCTGAGATCGAAGCGCACTTGAGCGCGGCCCTGCGCCGCTGGATGGCCCGATGAACGCCAACAAGAACACCCTGCTTTTCGTCGTCCTCAGCATGGCCTTGCTGGGGCTCTATTACCTCCTGATGGGGCGCGCCACGCCGCCCCCGCCCAAGGCTCCCCCCGCGGCCGTGGCCCAGGCTCCAGCGTCGGTTCCGGCTCCTGTTGCGGCCAGCGCCCCGGTGGCCTCGACGCCCTCTGCCGTGAAGGCGCCGTCCACGGCTCCCGGGCCCGATGCGCGGCTGGAACTGGAGAACGCCACCCTGAAGCTGGCCTGGCGCAAGCAGGACGGCACCCTGGTGCAGGCCCACTGGAAGGCCGACGGCACCTCATTCTTTCCCGAGGGGGGAAACGACAGTCTGCCTTTCCTTGGGCTGGGCGGCGCCATCGACACATACTTCGAGGGTGAACCCGAGGTGCGGCCCGTGGCTGGGGGCCGGGAAGTGGTCTTCCGCAACAGCCTGGGGGACCAGCTGGCCTACCGGGTTCCCGATGCGGGCGATGTGCTGGACGTGAAGTGGTCCACCCAGCGCGGCACCCACCTGTTCCTGGTGCGCAAGCCCCTGGATGTGCGCAGCGTCGCCGCCGCCGCCCGGGTCTTCACCCTGCAGGACAAGGGCGTGGAGGCCCACACCTGGGCTTCCATCATGAAGGATCCCTGGTACAGCTTCGTGGGCGGCAAGAAGAAACCCCTGCCCCAGGCCACCACCCGGGTGGGCATTGATGCGGGCATCGAGAAGAACCGCCCGGCCCAGACCTTCTACTTTGCGGCCATCTGGGAGAGCAGCCGCATGCCCGAGCGGGACACCGAGCGGTTTCCCGGCTACCACGTGGCCCCTGCCTCGGATGGCACCTTCACAGCCCGGCTCTACCTGGGCCCCAAGCAGGCCGAACAGCTGGCCGCCTTCGGGCAGCCCTACACCCAGGTGGTGGATTTCGGCTTCTTCGGCATGATCGCCAAGTTCCTCTTCTGGATCGTGCGCACCATCCAGCGGGTCATCCCCAACTGGGGCTGGGCCATCGTGGTGTTCTCCATCCTCCTGCGCCTTGCGCTGTGGCCGCTGAACACCAAGACCATCACCTCCATGCTGCGCATGAAGGACCTGGAGCCCCACCAGAAAGCCCTCCAGGCCAAGTATGAAAAATACGGCAGCGATATGCAGAAGAAGGCCGAGATGCAGAAGGAGCTCATGGCCTTCTACAAGAAGAACGGCTACAACCCCATGGGCGGCTGCCTGCCCATGCTGCTGCAGATGCCGGTGTTCTTCGCCCTCTGGTCGGCCCTGAATGCGGTGTTCGAACTGCGTCACGCGCCCTTCATCTTCTGGATCCAGGATCTTTCCGCCCGGGATCCCTTCTTCGTGCTGCCCGTGCTGCTGGGCGCCAGCATGGTGGCCCAGAGCGCCATGACCCCGGCGGCTGGCGATCCCATGCAGCGGAAGATGATGATGTGGCTCATGCCCGCCATGATGGTGTTCTTCTTCGCCCAGACCCCCGCGGGCCTCTGCGTCTACTACCTCACCTTCAGCCTGGTCCACATGGCTCAGACCTGGTGGATCATGCGGACCTACAAGTCCCAGCCCGTCGTGCTGTAGTCAGGAGGAAGCCATGCGCGCCCCCACGCCCCTGGAAGCCCTGCCCGAACTGGCCGTGCGCTGCTGCGCCCACCTGGGCCTGAAGGTGAAGGCTCGCTTCGAGCCCAGCGGAGACGACGAGCTCTTTCCCAACCGCCTGCTGCTGGAAGGCCCCGATGCTGCCGCTTTGCTGGCCCACCGGGGCCAGGCCCTGGATGCCCTTCAGTTCCTGCTGCACGAGGCCCAGGGGGAGCGGGACGAGAATCGTCTGGTCTATCTGGATG
>MWBB01000166.1 GCA_002068835.1 Acidobacteria bacterium ADurb.Bin340
GTGATGGCCAGCGCGGAGCCCCCGAAGAGGCCCAGGCCACTCCGGCCATGGCTGGTGAAGAACCCGATGCCGATCAGGACGGCCAGGACACCGGCCGTGACGACCATCCAGGGCAGCACCGCCAGCATCTGGAACTGCCAGGGCTTGGCGAGGCTGGTCCCCAGGGGCACCCGCTCCAGGTAGGCCTGGTTCTGTTTCACACCCTGGAACACGGTTTCTTTCACCCGCAGCCAAAGGTTTGGATAACGGAGCGGGTCCTCGAAGGGGATGGGGCAGCCCTCGGTGCCCGGGTTTTCCGGAAAAGGCCCCAGATCGGATTGGGGGGGGGCGAAGGGGTTGTCCTGCCAGAGGTCCACAGGGGCTCCGAAGGTGGGGGCTACTTGAGGGCCAAGGCGGCGATGAGCACGGCGCCGTAGAAGCAGCAGCAGAGCAGCAGCGGGGTGTAGGCCGCGCAGATGCCCCGCCAGGTCTCGGTGCGGTGGATGCGCGCCAGGGCCATGCCCAGGAAGGCCGGGCCCGCCAGCATCACGGCGAAGTTCAGGAGCGGGATGCAGGAGCCCAGCATGTGGAAGGCGAGGTAGTAGCCCATGACCCGGAGGGTCTGCTCCAGGCCCCGGGTGGCACGCAGGCCGCCCCACATCCAGAGGCACCCATGAAGGAGGGGGCCGCCCAGGAAAAGGCCCAGAACCACCACGAGGGCCATCATCAGGGCGTAGAAGGGGCCGATGAAGGCCATGAACCACGCGGGAACGGCATCCCCTTGGGCGGTTGGCGCGGCCAGCCCCACGACCAGCCCTGCAGCGCTGCCAAGGGCCAGGTAGAGGGCCATGAGGGGGGATGCCAGAAGCAGCGCGAACCTCAGGGGGGCGGACAGGCCCCGGGTGTTGGGGATGCGGTCCGCCAGATCAGCAGGGCGGGTGAACAGCGTCTGGAACATGGCTCCGACGCGGGCCCAGAACCGGGGCTCCGTGGCGTGATCTTCGAAGGGGACCGGGCGCTCATCCACCCGTCCCGGCGGCGCTTCCTGGAAGGTGGCCCGGGGCGGCGCGAAGGGATTTTCGGGGTCCAGGGCCATGGTTCAGCCCTCACCCAGCAGGGCTTCGATCTGGGATCGAACGGCCGCCATGAGGGCCTCCCGGTCCGGGTGCTCCGTGGCTGGGATGGGGGTCCCCACCGCCACCCGGATGCGCCCGGGGTTCAGCAGGTAGGTGCCCTTGGGCAGCACCTCGAACGCGCCCTGGATGCCCACGGGGACGATGGGCACGCCCGCATCCGCCGCCAGGTGGAAGCCTCCCTTCTTGAAGGACAGCAGCCCGCCGTCGCGGGTCCGGGTGCCTTCGGGAAAGATCACCACGCTCTTGCCTGCGCGCACCTGCTGGGCCGCCTGCTTCAGGCTGGCCACGGCTCGTTCACGGCTGCCGCGGTCGATGTAGATCATCCCTGCGCAGGCCACGGCCCAGCCCACCAGCGGAATGAGCCGGATCTCCTTCTTGGCGATGAAGACCGGGTGCAGGGGAAGTGCCGTGAGCACGAAGGGCGGGTCCAGCAGGCTGGCGTGATTCGGCATGAAGACCACCGGTTGCTGGCCATCGCGGATCGCTTGCGGAAGGGCCTCCCACCCCTCCACGGACCACGCGACGCCGCACAAGGCCAGCTGCTGCCGCACCCATGCGGCCGAAAGCCGGAAAAAGGCCCGGCGGGACAGGCCGAAGGGCGCCAGCAGGATGATGGCCAGGGCCACGGCCAGGGCGCTCAGGATGCCCCAGCCTGCGGCCAGGATTCGGTAGATGCGGGTGCGGCGGATGCTCGACAACGGAACCTCCAGCTACCATTGAACCCGCACCCGGGAGCTTCCCCAATGGCCATCACCGACCTTCTCCTGGCAGATCACGCTGCGCGGAAAGACGCCGAGGGCGTTGCCTGGTTCACCGCAACCGACCTGAAGCGGCTGGGGATCTCCGGGCCGGTGCTCGGGGTCTTCCAGGAGGCCCAGCATGCGCTTCGCCTCCGCCGCAGTTCCGTGGTGGCGGAAACCGCAGGGCGGCTCGACGGATTCAGCCTGCGGGAGACGCTGCGGGCGCGTTCGAACGGGGCGTGAAAAGGACCTCGTTCTCCATGAAGAGATGCATCTGGAGATCCTCCTCCAGATCGCGCAGTCCCAGGATCAAGACCCGAAGCCCGGGATCGGTTCCTTCAGGGATTTCGTAGTGCCGCAGCAGGGTTCCGATGTTCTGGAACAGTTCCTCGACGGCTGCGTGCTCCAGGCTGATCTGCCGCTCCCATGCGGCGGCTTCGGTGGCACGTCCTTCCAGCAAAGCCGGGAAGACGGTCTGTTCCTCGTGGTCCAGATGCCCCTCCAGATCCTTCCGGAAATGCTGGAAATGGGCCTTCACCTTGTCCAGTTCTGCGGGCGCCCGGGATCCCAGGCGGGCCATGCAATCGCCCAGCAGGCTGTCCAGCCGCGCGAGTTCCGAACGGGCGTAAGTGTGGTGCCGCGTCAGCAGATGATCCACGACCTCCTGGAGCGGGGCCTGATCCCAGGCTTCCATGCTGCGGGGCGCCCAGTCCGGGACCGCCTCTTCGAGGGCCCGCAGCGTGTCCAGCACCGAAAGGCCCGCCGCCTGGCAGGCCTGGGCGAGGGTGGCCTTCGAGGCCGGATCCAGGCCCAGGGCCTGAAGGGCCTGGGCGGCGGAGGGCCGGGCGGTGCTGAGTTCGTGGATGGGGTGGGAGGGCAGGGGGCGCACGGGGATCCTCCGTGGTGCGGAACCTCCAGCATGGAGGGGGATCCCTGCGGCTTCAATGGTGAGGGCCAGAAAAACATACTCAAACGGTCTAGAATGCCGAAAACGGGAACCGCCGTCGCAGGAAGGCCGTTTCCCGGCACGGGATCCAGGGGCGGAGGAGAGCATGGGGAAGCTGATGGACGGACAGCGGGTGGATGGGGTCCTGGTGGGCGGCGGCATCATGAGCGCCACCCTGGCCGCCCTGCTGCACGAACTGATGCCCGATTTCAGCCTCTCGATCTTCGAACGCCTGGACGGCGTGGCCCAGGAAAGCAGCGAGGCCATGAACAATGCGGGCACGGGACATGCCGCCTTCTGTGAACTGAACTACACCCCCGAAGGGCCGGATGGGACCGTGAACATCCACAAGGCCCTGGCGATCAACGGAGCCTTTGAAGTCTCCCTGCAGTTCTGGTCCCACCTGCTGGAGCAGGGTGTCCTGCCTGATCCAGGGAGCTTCCTCCATCCTGTGCCCCACCTGAGTTTCGTGTGGGGAGACGGCAACGTGCGGTTCCTTCGTGCCCGTCACGCTCGAATGGCGGCCCACCCCATGTTCCAGTCGATGGCCTTCACGGAGGATCCGAAGGAGATCGCGGCCTGGGCCCCGTTGCTCATGGAGGGGCGGGCCTCCGGGCAGCCTCTGGCCGCCACCCGGGTGGATCGGGGTACGGACCTGGATTTCGGTTCCCTGGCGCGGATGTTGTTCGATCATCTGGAACGGAAGGCCCCGGTTGCCCTTCATGTGAACCACGGGGTGGAAGCATTGATGCGTACCGCCGAGGGCTGGCGGGTGAGGGTGAGGGATCACGCAACGGGTCGGGTGCGGGAGGTGCTGGCCCGGTTCGTGTTCCTGGGGGCGGGAGGCGGTGCTCTGCCTCTGCTGCTGCGCTCGGGCATCCTGGAGGCCAGGGGCTACGGCGGCATGCCCGTGAGCGGCCAGTGGCTGGTCTGCACCAATCCTGCGGTGGTGGAGCGCCATGGCGCCAAGGTCTACGGCAAGGCGCTGGTGGGCGCGCCGCCCATGTCGGTGCCCCATCTGGATACCCGCATGATCGACGGGAAGAAGGCTCTGCTCTTCGGACCCTACGCAGGCTTCACCACCAAGTTCCTCAAGGCGGGCTCCTACCTCGATTGGCCCCGCGCCATCCACCACGACAACTGGTGGCCCATGGCCGCTGCGGGCTGGCACAACCGCGATCTCACCCGCTACCTGATCGGGCAGGTACTCCAATCCCAGGAGGACCGGATGGAGGCCCTGCGGGCCTTCGTTCCGGAGGCCCAGGCCGAGGACTGGAGCCTTGCGGCGGCGGGCCAGCGGGTTCAGATCGTGAAGAAGGATCCAAAGCAGGGCGGCCGGCTGGAGTTCGGCACCGAAGTGGTCACCGCGGCCGATGGATCCCTCGCCGCCCTGCTGGGGGCTTCGCCGGGGGCTTCCACCGCCGCCGCCACGATGATCGACCTGCTGCAGCGGTGCTTCCCTGTCGAGGCCGCAACCGAGAGGTGGCGTGCGAAGCTCCGGCGCCTCGTGCCTTCCACGGGATGCGATCTGGCCCAGGATCCCGAACGGCTGCAAGCGGTGCGGGATCGCTGCGATGCTGCCCTGGGATTGGGTGGTTCTCAGTAGCCGGACATGGACCGCTGCTGCTGCACCAGGAGCCGCACCTGATCCAGAAGGAGCTGCCGGAAGGGGGCGGGCACTTCCAGGAACTCCAGTCCCACCATGTGGGGGTGGCGCCCCAGGGTGTAGGCCACCCGCGCCCGGAGTGGTTCCCGGGGCAGGCCGTCGTGTTCCAGGACCACCTCTTCGAAAGTGCCTCCAACCTCGATCCGGTCCAGGAGATCCACCAGGGCCTCGGGCGCGGCGAAGCTGCAGCCCCCTGCGCTGAGGGTGGCCACCGCCAGACCGGAAAACCGCTGGCCCCCACACCGGAAGCCCACATGGTAGCCATTGCCTGCGCTGGACCGTTCGTACCTGCGGACGTCAGGGGTCATGGGAACCTCGCGGGGATGTGAGGTCAGGGTACTGGATCCGTGCCCCCATCGGTGAGCGGAGAGCATCGCAGCAGCCGCCATGCGGTGAGGATGCCGCCGCGGAGCGTTCCGTAGCGGCGGACGGCATCCAGGCCGTAGGCGCTGCAGGTGGGGTGGAACTTGCAGGTGTTGTTCGGCAGCAGGGGGCTCAGGGTCATCTGGTACGCCCGGATGGCGCCCCTGAAGGCCCAGGCGCTGGGCTGCAGCCAGACCGGGAGCAGGGCCTCGGCGCCCAGGTAGATGCCCAGGGCCAGGAAAGGATGGGTCAGCAGCCAGGCCAACACCCTAGGTCGCCGCATCGCGCTCGGCCTTCAGGCGCCGGGCCTCTTCCAGGAAGGCGGGCACGATGTCGGCTTCGGGCACCTTCCGCAGGAGCTTGCCCTTGAGGTAGATGTGTCCTTCGCCGTTGCCTCCGGCCACGCCCAGGTCGGCGTCCCGGGCCTCCCCGGGGCCGTTCACCACGCAGCCCATGACGGCATAGGTAATGT
>MWBB01000167.1 GCA_002068835.1 Acidobacteria bacterium ADurb.Bin340
CCGTGGACCCCCAAACCATCCGCTTCATGGACTCCAAGGGGTGCGATCTCTCCGCCCACACCAGCAAGTCCGTGGGCGGCCTGGACCGTCTGGAGGATGTCCAGGTGGTGGTGGCCCTCACACCGGATGCCGAAAAGACGTTCCCCCTTTTCCCAGCCCGGGCCTTGCGTCTTTCCTGGAGCGTGGCGAATCCCTGCCGTCTGGCCGCAGATCCCGAGCAGGGCCAGAAGGCCTTCCAGCGCGCCTACATGGACCTGGAGAACCACATCCGGGATTTCGCCACCGCCATTCTGGGCGACGATCGGGAGCACACCCGTGCGTAGCGCCCCTTTCCTGCAGGCGCTGGCGGTGGCGGGTCTGCTCCTGGCACCCCTGGCCTGCAAGCAGACCGGATCCCGCTCGGCGAAGAACCGCACCGTGATCCAGAACACCGGTTCCGACACCATGGTGAATGCGGCCCAGGCCTGGGCCGAGGAGTATTCAGCCCTCCATCCGGATGTCTCGGTGGAGGTCTCGGGGGGCGGCAGCGGCACCGGCATCGCCGCCCTCATCAATGGCACCGTGGACATCGCCAACTGCAGCCGCAAGGTTGAACCTGTCGAGTCCCAGAAGGCCAAGGCCAACACCGGCAGGGATCCGGTGGAGCTGGTGGTGGGCTACGACGCCATGGGCATCTTCGTCCACAAGGACAATCCCCTGCCCTCCATTTCCCTGGAGCAGCTGGCCGAGATCTACGGGGAACGGGGTTCCATCACCCGCTGGAGCCAGTTGGGCATCCAGATGCCCGAAGGGGCCGACGAGATCATCCTCATCGGACGCCAGTCCAATTCAGGCACCTACCACTACTTCCGGGAGACCGTACTGGGCAAGAAGCGGGACTTCAAGCTGGGAAGCCGCGACATGCACGGATCCAAGGACGTGGTGGAACTGGTCACCAAGACCCCGGGCGCCATTTCCTACAGCGGCATCGGCTACGCCATGCCCGGAGCCCGCATGGTCCCGGTCGTTCTTCGCCCGGGAACCCCTCCGGTGGCCCCCAGCGCGGAAACCACGCTGGATGGAAGCTATCCCATCGCACGGCCCCTCTTCATGTACACCCTTGGCCACCCCCAGGGCCCCATCAAGGACTACCTGGACTGGATCCTCGGTGAACAGGGCCAGGCCATGCTCGCCCGAAGCGGCTACATCCCTCTTCCCAAGCGAAAGTAGGAAAGGCACGCATGAAACGAAGCCTCTGGGGAGTCCTCTCCGAAAAGGCCATCGAAGTCCTGATCCGCCTCTGCGGCATTAGCGCCATCTTCTTCGTATTCGGCATCTTCTTCTTCGTCTTCCGCGAAGGCGCGCAGTTCTTCTTCAAGGGGCTGGACCTCACCCAGTTCCTCACCAGCATCGAGTGGTACCCGACCAGCATCAGCAACGTGCGCTACGGGGTGCTGGCCTTGATTGCGGGGACGGCCAGCGTCACCCTGCTGGCCATGCTCATCGCCGTTCCCTTTGGCCTGGGAGCGGCGATTTTCATTTCGGAGTTCTGCAGCCGCCGCGTGAAGGAGACGCTGAAGATCGTGATCGAGCTGCTGGCGGCCATTCCTTCCGTGGTCTGGGGCTTCATCGGGCTCACCGTCATGAACCCTCTGATCATGAAGGTCTTCGGCCAGCCCATCGGGCTCAACGTGCTCAACGGAGCCTTGATCCTGGCCCTGATGAGCGTGCCCATCATCGTCTCCATCGGCGAGGATGCCCTGAAGGCGGTGCCGGACTCCTACCGCGAAGGGGCCTTGGCCCTGGGCGTGACCCGCTGGCAGATGGTCTACAAGGTGCTGGTCCCCGCGGCCAAGAACGGCCTTCTGGCCGCCGTGCTGCTGGGTGTGGGGCGGGCCGTGGGCGAGACCATGGCCGTGCTCATGGCCACCGGCCACGCCATCAAGATCCCCACCAGCGCCATGGACAGTGTCCGCACCCTCACCGCCACGATCGCCGCGGAACTGGGCGAGGCGCCGGTTCATTCCGACCATTACCAGGTGCTCTTCATCATCGGCATCCTGCTCTTCATGATCACCTTCGCGGTGAACCTCACCGCCGATCTGGTGGTCCGCGGCATCCGGGGGAAGTGACATGTTCCAGGCCACTCCCTTCACCCAGCGCAAGCGCCGCACCGAGCAGCTGGCCAAGGCCATTCTGGTACTGATGACCCTCTGTCTGGTGATCCCCCTGGTGCTCATTGTGGGCTATCTGGTGATCCAGGCGGCCCCCATCCTGAGCTGGGATTTCCTCACCTCCAACCCCATCCGCGGGATGCGGGCCGGAGGCATCTGGAGCCCCCTCCTGGGAACCCTCTACCTGGTGGTCATCTCCCTGGTCATCGCCACGCCCATCGGCGTGCTCGCCGCAGTCTTCCTCAACGAGTACGCCCGGGAGAGCTGGTTCACCCGGGCGGTGAACCTGGCGGTGGTGAACCTGGCCGGCGTGCCGAGCATCGTCCATGCGCTGTTTGGCCTGGGAGCCTTCGTTCTCTTCGCGCACCTCGGGAAATCCATCCTGGCGGCCTCCCTCACCCTGGCCATCATGACCATGCCGGTCATCATCGCCAGCACCAAGGAGGCCCTGGCCGCCGTGCCCCTGGCCTTCCGCGAAGCCTGCTGGAACGTGGGAGCCACCCGTTGGCAGACCATCCGGCATGTGGTGTTGCCCAATTCCATCAGCGGCATCCTGACCGGCATCATCCTCCAGGTGAGCCGCGCCGCCGGTGAAACGGCCCCGATCATGTTCACGGGCGCCGTGTTCTTCAAGGCCATCGAAGAAGGCAACGTCTTCGCGTATGGGCTCTTCGACCAGTGCATGACCCTCTCCATGCACCTCTTCACCATCTCGACCCAGGTTCCCGACGTGCCCCACGCCCTGCCCTACGGCACCGCCGTGGTGCTCCTCGGCACCGTGCTCCTGGTGAACACCCTGGCCATTGGCCTCCGCATCTACTTGAGGTCGAGGAAGAAATGGTGATGCAGCCCCCTGTCATCGAGATCCGGGACCTGCGCGTCAGCTACGGAGCCAAGTCGGCCCTCAAGGGCATCTCCCTGGACGTGCGCCGCAACGAAGTGCTGGGCATCATCGGCCCCGCCCAGTCCGGCAAGACGACCCTGCTCCGGGTGCTCAACCGCACCATCGAGAACACGCCCTCCGCCAAGGTGCAGGGCACCGTCCTGGTGGATGGCCAGGACATTTCGCGGCTGAGGGATGTCACCGATCTGCGCCGCAGGATCGGCATGGTGGCCCCCCTGCCCGTGGGCCTGCCCATTTCGATCTACGACAATGTGGCCTTCGCGCCCCGCATGGCGGGGATCCGCAGCAAGGCCGAGCTGGACGAGCGGGTGGAGCGTTGCCTGACCCACGCGGCCCTCTGGGACGAAGTGAAGGACCGATTGCACACCCTGGGCACCAAGCTCAGCGGCGGCCAGCAGCAGCGCCTCACCATCGCGCGCGCCCTGAGCCATGATCCCGAAATCCTCTGCCTGGACGAGTTCTCCATCGCCATCGATCCCGTGACCACCATGCGCATCGAGGACGTGCTCAAGGAGCTGAAGAACTCCATGACCATCATCCTCGTGACCAACCTCGTGCAGCAGGCCCGCCGCCTGGCGGACCGTACGGCCTTCATCCTGAATGGAGATCTGGTGGAACTGGACGACAACAGCGTGGTGTTCTCGGACCATCCGGGCAGCCGCCAGACCTACGACTACGTGAACGGGATCTTCGGATGAGCGGTGCGGCCTACAGCATCCAGACGCGGGACCTCAGCCTGTGGTACGGGGATTTCCAGGCCCTCAAGGGCGTCACCCTCGACATCGAGCACGGCCTCATCACCGCCCTCATCGGACCGTCCGGCTGCGGCAAGACCACCCTGCTGCGCAGCTTCAACCGCATCAACGAACGCTACGGAAACGTCACCACCCAGGGCGAGATCCGCATCCTGGGCCAGGACATCCTGGCCCCCGACGTGAGCCTCATCGAGCTGCGCAAGGCCGTGGGCATGGTGTTCCAGCGCCCCAACCCCCTGCCCATTTCGGTCTACGAGAATGTGGTGTTCGGCCTGCGGGTACACACCCCCAAGAGTCAGCTGAAGAAGGCTGATCTCGATGAAGCCGTGGAAAAGGCCCTGCGGGAGGTCTCCCTCTGGGATGACCTGAAGGACAAGCTCCACGCCAAGGCCACCTCCCTGCAGTTGGATCAGCAGCAGAAGCTCTGCATCGCCCGCCTGCTGCCGCTGAAGCCCGAAGTGATCCTGATGGACGAGCCCTGCTCGGCCCTGGATGTGGAAGCCACCCTGGCCATCGAGGACCTCATGCTGACCCTGGCCGGGCGCTACACCATGCTCATCGTCACCCACAACATGGCCCAGGCACGGCGCGTCAGCCACGCCTGCACATTCATGCTCATGGGCCAGGTGGTGGAACATGGCCGCACCGAGGATCTCTTCCTCACCCCGCAGGATGCCCGCACGGCGGACTACATCGAGGGACGGTTCGGCTGAGGATTTTCCGCAGAGAAGAACCTGAACATCTCCTCCGCGGACTCCAGGCGCAGAAGGGGTACCAGGCAAAGTACGGAAACTTCCGTTGACTTACTACGGATTCTTCCGTACTTTTAGGACACTGATTCCGAACCTGCCCATGACCGAATGTCCTCCTCCCTCAACCTTCGAACTCGCCATCCTGCGGGCACTGTGGAGACGAGGTCCGGCCACGGTGCGCGAGGTGCACGAAGCACTGCTGCCGGAACGGCAATTGGGCTACACCACCGTGCTGAAGACCATGCAGATCATGGTGGAGAAGGGGCTGCTCAACCGGGATGAATCGCGCCGCAGTCATGTGTACACCCCAGTGGAACAGGAAGAACAGACCCTGGCGAACCTCGTGCGCGGCCTCCTCGCCAGGGCTTTCGGCGGTTCCTCCCGCAAGCTGGTTCTCGCGGCCCTGCAGGAGGCCCCACTGACACCCGAGGAGGAAGCAACTCTCATCGCCGAGATCCGCAAGGCGAGATCCTCCAGGTGATGGACGTTCTTCCCGATCGGGTCGCCCTGGCCCTGGCGCTGCTGCATTCGCTCTGGCAGGGGGCGCTGGTGGCCTTGCTGCTTGCTGTCCTGCTGCCATTCCTGCGGCGACAGAGTCCCCAAGCACGCTACCTCGTGTCCCTGTCCGCCCTTGGCGCATGCTGT
>MWBB01000168.1 GCA_002068835.1 Acidobacteria bacterium ADurb.Bin340
CTCGCGGGTAATTCGGACCCCGGCCATCGCAGTGCGTAGGCCCCCCCACCCCCATTTCGCTTTCCGGCCCATTTTGAGGGGTTCGATTCAATGAGTTATTCAAAATCAAGCATGCAAGCGACTGCAAAAAGGGAGCATGTATGGGAACCCCGGTAAGCGTAGCGAGGCTCTCTGAGGCCATGAATTTGACACCCCGAAGGGTCCAGCAGCTGGTCCCAGAAGGCCTCCCGAAGGCCAAGCGCGGGATTTATGTACTGGAGGAGTGTCTCCAGTGGTACATCCGCTACCTCCAGGCAAAGGTCACCCACCAGCAGCCCGCAGGCCCCGCTGGGGTGGATGGCCTCTCGGGCCGCGAGCGCCTCGACCTGGCAAAGGCCGAACAGGCCGAATACGAGCTCGCCGCCATGCGCCGGGAGACCGTCACTGTCAGCGATGCCGCCCGCGCCTGGGCCGACCTAATCACCCCTGCCCGCCACGAGCTGCTGGCCCTCGAAGCCAAGCTCCGCCCCGTCATCGGCCCGGAACACGCAGGCATGGTGGGCGAGGAGATCCGCCGCGCCCTCCGCGACCTGGCCGAAGGAGCGCAGCCGTGATCAGCCACGCTACCGCCCTCGAGGAGCTGCGGGCGGCCCAGGCCCGGGTCCGCAAGCTCTGGATGCCACCCCCCGACATCACCATCGAAGAATGGGCCCGCGCCAAGCGCGTGCTGCCCTCCCAGTCCGGTCGGCCTGGTCAATGGAAGGCCGACCCCATCCAGCGAGAGATCCAGGAGTCCTGCTGCGACCCCAAGGTGCGGGAGGTGGTCTTCATGAAGGCCACGCGCCTGGGGTGGTCGGAGATCTGCAACAACACCCTCGGCTGGGGTATCGACGTGCACGCCATGAGCATGCTCATGCTGCAGCCCAGCCGCGACACCGCTGAGGACTACTGCAAGGAGCGCCTCGAACAGATGATCGAGAGCACCCCGGCCCTGGCTGGTATCGTCCGGATGGCCACCTCCAAGGCTTCGGGCAGCACCACCCGGAACAAGCGCTTCAGCAACGGCGGGAGTTTCTTCGTGGCCTCCGCTGGCAACCCCCGCGAGCTGCGATCGAAGCGGGCCCGCTTCGTGATCCAGGACGAAGCAGACGGCTACAAGAACGATGTCTCCGATGAAGGCGATCCCGACAAGATCGTCCGCCGCCGCCTGGATGAGTTCTTCGACGGCCGCCTCCTGATCGGCTCAACCCCCGGCATGCCGCAGGGCATCTCCCGCATCGAGAAGGCCTACAACCGCAGCTCCCAGGGCATCTACCTCTGCCCGTGCCCTCACTGCAATGCCCTGGAGCCCTTCCGGTGGCGGCACCCCGACAAGCCCGATCTCTTCCTGCTGCGGTACGAGAAGGACCGCGACAACCAGGTGATCCCGGAAAGCGTTCACTACACCTGCATCCGGTGCGGCGCTGCGATCGAGGAGCGGTGGAAATTCTCGATGATGGATGCGGGGCACTGGCTCCACCGCCGCCCGGCCGTCACGGCGGTGAAGGGCTACCACGCCAATGGCCTCTACGCCGTGTTCCCTGGGCACTGGGCCAAGATGGCCCAGGAGTGGGTCGATGCCCAGGGCGATCAGCTGGAGCTCAAGGCCTTCATCAACCTGCACCTGGCCGAGACCTTCACCGAGCCTGGCGAGAGCGTTGACCCAGGGTTCCTCCGCACCCGGGCTGCCCAGGATGATCGCCCCCGCGCCGTGGTCCCGGAGGGTGTGGCCCTGCTCCTGGTGCAGGTGGATGTGCAGACCGCAGGCCTGGGCCGCCTGGAAGCCCAGGTGGTCGGCTTCACGTCCGACGAGCGGGCCTACCTCGTGGACTTCCAGGTGTTCCCTGGCGATCCCCAGCAGGATCAGGTGTATGAGGATCTGGATGCCTGGCTCCTCCACGGCTGGTTGCACCAGAACGGGGCCCGCATGACCCCGCACCTGGTGCTGATCGATGCCCGAGATGGCAACTGCAAGGATTCCATCTACCGCTTCTGCGCCCCCCGCGCCGATCGCTGGATCTTCCCCCAGATGGGTGTGGAGACCCTCAGCTCCAAGGGATGGGCCGAAGAGAGCGGCGCCCGGAAGATGAGCCAGCGGATGTTCCTCTCCGCCACCGATGACTGCAAGCGCGTGGTGATGTCCCGGCTGAACCTCGAAGCCAACGCGCCCAAGAGCATCCACCTCCCGGCCTGGGTCAGCGACGAATACCTCGACCAGCTCGCCGCCGAAAAGCGTGTGGCGGTCACCGATGTGAAGACCCGCAAGACCACCTACCGCTGGGTCCGCACCCGCAACCGAAACGAGGCGATCGACCTCTGGGCCTACGCCTACGCAGGATGGTGGATCATCACCCGCATCCTGGCCCCCGAGCTGAGCGGCCCGGAAGGCCGCCAGCAGCTCGAGCAGCTCGCGGCCCTGGCCAGCAGTGCCAGTGAGCGCGTCACCCCTGGCGAGGCCCCCGGCCGCAGGATCCGGAGCCGGGGGATCTTTGAATGAGCTACCACTTGCCTTTTCCCTGTTGACCGGCAAAGGCCTGGTGGCCATCCAGCGCGCCCAGCACACCTTCACCAACTGCAAGCGGGCCTGAATCTCTGCGGGTGAAGCGCGGGATGTTCCCGAAATAGGCTTCGGGAACATCCCGCAAACCCGCACCAAACCGTCATTCACGCCAAACAATACACCGGGCCACGGATAAGGGAACGACTCTGGGGCCATGGCAACCGCCCTGGAAACCGCCCGCCAGCGCCTCGCCTCCTACCTGGAGGCTGAGACGCGCATCCTGACTGCGGGCCAGCAGGGCAGCGTGGCCACCCGCAGCCGCCGCGATGCCGAGCTGGCCGAGATCCGCAAGGCCATCAAGGAGCTGCAGGCCGAAGTGGAGGCCCTCGAAGGCGCCGCCAGTGGCTCCAGCAGCCTCATCACCGTGGTGCCCCGATGAGCGCCCTGGGGCGCGTGCAGCAGGCCCTGGCCCAGCCCACCCGGCTGGACCGCGCCATCTCCGCCTGGTTCCCCGGCTGGGGCAGGGCCCGCATGGAGGCCCGCCAGGCCATGGCCGCCTCCAATGCCTGGACCGGCGCCCGCTACGATCTCGCCCCCCTCAAGAGCTTCTTCGCCCGCACCCAGAGCGCCGATGACGAGCAGCGCTGGGATCGGGAGACCCTCCTCGCCCGCGCCACCGATCTGGAGCGCAACGATCCCCTGGCGGGCGGCGCCATCAACGAGATGGTGCTCTCGGTGGTGGGCACCGGCCTCAGCGTGCGTCCAACCCCCAACCGCCACGTGCTCGGGTGGAGCCAGGACCAGGCCGTGGAATGGGCCGAACAGACCAAGCAGGCCTATGCCCTGTGGGCCGATTCCGCCTCCGAGTGCGACCTGGCCCGGGAGCGCAACTTCTATCAGCTGCAGACCATGGCCTACCGCACCTGTCAGAGCCGCGGCGATGCCCTGGCCCTGCTGCCCCGCCATACCCACCCCGGCGGCGGCTGGCGTCTCAAGGTCCAGCTGATCGAGGGCGACCGCTGCTGCAACCCCAAGGGCCGCCCGGATACCCCCGAGTGCTCCCAGGGCATCGAGCTGGATCCCGCCACCGGCGCCCAGCGCCGCGTCTGGATCTGCTCCACCCACCCCTCCCTGGCCCGTGGCGCCGCCCAGTGGACCGCCCGGGAGGTCTGGGGCCCCGATGGCCGCCGCCAGGTGCTGCACCTCAAGCACACCGACCGCATCGATGTGCGCCGCGGCTACCCGCTGCTGGCACCCGTCATCGCCACCCTGAAGCAGCTCTCCCGTCTCAGTGAGAGCGAACTGGCCGCTGCTGTGGTGACCAGCTTCTTTGCTGTGGCCATCAAGAAGAACGGCAGCAGTGCCGGACCCCTGGCGGGCTTGAAGAGCCAGGGAAGCGGCGGCACCTTCACGGAACTGGGGCCTGCCATCGTGGCCGAGCTGCAGCCCGGCGAAGAGGTCCAGAACATCGCGCCCACCCGCCCCAATGGCGCGTTCGATCCCTACTGGCGCTCCATGGTGGGCCAGCTCTCCATGCGCATCGGGATCCCCCCGGAGGTCCTGCTCAAGAAGTTCGAGAGCAGCTACACCGCGGCCCGTGGGGCCCTGGTGCAGTTCGGACGCTTCGTGACGGTGGAACGGGACCAGCTCCTGGCCCCCAACTTCTGCCAGCCCATCTATGAGGCCTGGCTGGCCGAGGCCGTGCTGACGGGCCGGGTGGATGCCCCGGGCTTCTTCGCCGATCCCATTCTGCGTTCCGCCTACAGCTACGCCACCTGGGTGGGCGACAACCTGCCGATCCTCGATCCGCTGAAGGAAGTCCTCGCGGCCGTGGAGATGGTCGAAAGCGGTTTCAGCGACTACGAGGAGCAGACCCTGCGCCTTACCGGCGGCGACTGGGAGCAGACCCACGAGCGCCTCGCCCGCCAGAAGGCCAAGCGCCGCCGCGATGGCCTGGCCGAGACCCCGGCCCAGCCCATGGCCCCTACCCCCCAGCAGGACGAGGAGGAAGCCGCCCCCGCCCCCGCCCGGGATCGCCGCGCCGCCCTGATCGCCCTGGCCCTGAAGGAGGACCGCTGATGCGCATCCTGGACCTGCTCCTGGCCCCCTGGGCCATCCAGCCCGATCGGCTGCTGGAGATCCACAGCCTGTACCGCGATCACCGCCAGGGCGGGAAGATTGACCTCAAGGCCTGGGAAGCGGCCACCGGACGCCCCGCGGGGTCCGAGCGGGAGCCCTACCAGGTGCTCGATGGCGTGGCTGTGATCCCCATCCAGGGGGTGATGACCAAGGGCGAAAGCGCTTGGAATCGCCTGTGCGGCATGACCAGCACCGCCACCCTCCGAGCCGATCTGCAGACCGCCCTCCAGGATCCCAGCGTCCACTCCATCCTGCTCTGGATCGACAGCCCCGGCGGCATGGTGGACGGCACCCAGGAGCTGGCCGATGCGGTCTTCGCGGCCCGGGACCAGAAGCCGGTCGTGGCCCTGGCCGATGGCTGCATGTGCAGCGCCGCCGCCTGGGTGGGCGCCGCCGCCAGCCGCGTCTACATCACCAGCGACACCACCACCACCGGCAGCATCGGCGTGGTGACCGCCCACGTGGACGTCAGCCGCTCCGAGGAGCAGCAGGGCATCAAGACTA
>MWBB01000169.1 GCA_002068835.1 Acidobacteria bacterium ADurb.Bin340
GCCAGGAAGAGGCCGCACCGCGATGGGGTTCCATCGTGGAAGGGCTCTGACGCCGCTGGGCGCGCGGTTTCACATCGTCCCGAAGGGCTGGGGCGGCGGGAGCGCCGGCTCCAGCAAGCAAGGCTTGCTGGGAGCGCAGCCCGGTGGGCTGCGCGATAGCCGCCTGCTCCTGGGTGCGTCAGCCGCCTCGTCCGTAGGCCCCACTACGGCCATCGGCGCCTTCCTTCCCACGCTCGCCCGGCGCTCCCAGCGCGGCCCGCGCGAGTTTTGCTAGGCGCTCTGAATCCTATTCCCCGATGATCTTGATGAGCACCCGTTTGTCCCGGCGGCCGTCGAATTCCCCGTAGAAGACCTGCTCCCAGGGGCCGAAATCCAACCGGCCGGCTGTGATGGCGATCAGGACCTCACGGCCCATGATCTGGCGCTTGTGGTGGGCGTCACCGTTGTCTTCGCCACTGCGGTTGTGCAGGTAGCCGCCCCGGGAAGGATCGGAGCTCGGGTTGAAGGGCGCCAACTGCTCCAGCCAGCGCGCGTAGTCCCGGTGAAGGCCGGATTCGTCGTCGTTGATGAACACGCTGGCGGTGATGTGCATGGCGTTCACCAGGCAGAGCCCCTCCTGCACACGACTGGCCTGGACGGCTTCCGCAACCTGGGGCGTGATGTTCACGAAGCCCATGCGCTCGGGCAGGTGCAGGGTCAGGACGTGGCGGTGGCTCTTCATGGGGCCACGGTACCAGGGACCCGGGCAGGGCGGAGGTATCCTGGAACCCAGGAGACCAACATGCTCACCATCGCCGGGAAGACCTTCAGCAACCGCCTTGTCCTGGGCACGGGCAAGTACAAGGACTTCGCCACCATGAAGGCCTGCTACCAGGCGGCCCGCTCGGAGATGGTGACCCTGGCGGTGCGGCGCTTCGATCTGGGGGCCCAGGGCGAGGACAACATCCTCAACTGGATCCCCCGGGACATCCATCTGCTGCCCAACACTGCAGGCTGCTTCACGCTGGAGGACACCCTCCGCGTGGCGCGGCTGGCCCGGGAGGCCCTGGACAACCCCTGGATCAAGGTGGAAGTCCTGGGCGACACCAAGAGCCTCTATCCGGATGGCGAGGAGACTCTCAAGGCCTGCGCGGAGCTGGTGAAGGAGGGTTTCATCGTGCTGCCCTACCTGAACGCCGATCCCATCCTGGCCAAGAAGCTCTGCGACCTGGGCGTGCACGCGATCATGCCGCTCGGGAGCGCCATCGGCTCGGGGCTGGGCGTGCAGAATCCCTACGTGCTGCTCCTCATCAAGGAGATCTGCGACAGCTACAAGCTTCCGATGATCGTGGATGCGGGCGTGGGCACCGCCAGCGATGCGGCCGTGGCCATGGAGCTGGGCGCCGACGGGGTGCTGCTTAACACGGCGGTGGCGGAGGCCGGGGAGCCCGTGAAGATGGCCGAAGCCATGGACCTGGCCGTGCGGGCCGGTCGCCTGGCCTTCGAAAGCGGCCGGATGGCCCGGCGCCTCTACGCCAGCGCCAGCAGCCCCATGACCGGCATCGTGGGCCGGAACTGAGGTCAGCCTTTGCTGTAGCTCCAGGCCAGGATGCGGCTTCGCTTCTGGCCCTGGCGCATTTCCAGCACCTGCACGCGCTCCGCCTTGGCCTCCCGGAGGGCGGCCTGGAGGCGCGGCAGGTGCTCGGATTTCGAGACGAGGCTGCTGAACCAGCGGCAGCTATGGGGCTGTTCGGCGCTTTCGGCGATGATCCGGCCCACGAAGGCCAGTTCTCCGCCGGGGCACCAGAGCTCGGCGCCGATGCCTCCGAAGTTGAGGCGCTTGTGTTCCTCGGACCGCCCCAGTTTGCGCCACTTCGTCTGGGCCGTTTCCCGTACGGCCCTGGCAGAGGAATGGAAGGGCGGGTTGCACAGGCACAGGTCGAAACGTTCGCCGGAGTCCACCACGCCTTGGAAAATCCGGGTGGGATCGCTCTGAAGGCGCAGGGCCAGGGCGTGTTTCAGATCCGGGTTCGCGGCGAGGATGGCCTTGGCGCAGGCCAGGGCCGCCACGTTCGTCTCGGTACCTACGAAGGTCCAGCCGTAGATCCGGTGGCCCAGCAGGGGGTAGATGGCGCTGGCGCCGGTGCCGATGTCGAGCACCCGCACGCCGGATCCCCTTGGCGGTTGGCCGCCCTCGCCCAGGAGGTCGGCCAGATGGTGCAGGTGGTCCGCGCGGCCCGGAACGGGCGGACAGAGAAAGCCTTCGGGGATGTTCCAGCCCTGGATCCGGTAGTGGAAAGCCAGCAGCGCGGCATTGAGCAGGCGCACGGCCCTGGGATCCGTGAAGTCCACGGTGGATTCCCCTCGGGGACTGGGATGCACGAAGGGGCCCAGGGCGGGGCAGGCCCCCACGAGGGCCGTCAGGTCATAGCGTTCCCCGTGCAGGTTCCGGGGGTGAAGTCCGTTCGCAGGCTGGTGCTTCATTCCCCGGCTCCGTATTCGGTGTATTTGCGCGCGCTGCCCTTGACCCGATCGGCCGGGTAGCGGCGGGCGTTGAGGTCCATCTTGTCGAAGGCGGCCTGGACCAGATCGAGTTCCAGCCGGTCGCAGAGGCGCAGCAGATACAGGAACACGTCTGCGGCCTCCTGGCGCACCCGCTCCCGGCATTCCGGATCCAGACGGAGGCTCTCGTCTTCCGTGAGCCACTGGAATTCCGCCGCCAGTTCCCCGGCTTCGCCCGTGAGGGCCATGGCGAGGTTCTTGGGGGTGTGGAAGCGGTCCCAGTCGCGTTCGGCGGCGAACGCTCGGAGGCGGTGGGTGAGTTGGGCGAGGGGGGCATCGGGCATGGCGGGATCTCGGATCCCTCAGCATCCCACGGGGCTGGAGGGGCGGCCGGGTCCGTTAAACTTCTTCCATGAACGCCATCCCCCGCCTTCTGATGGACCTGGCCCTGGTGCTGGGCGTGGGTACGTTGACGGGCCTGCTGTTCCGGCGGCTGAAGCTGCCCCTGGTGTTGGGCTATGTGCTGGCGGGCATGCTGGTGGGGCCCCACGTGCCCGTGCCCCTGGTGGCCGACGAGCACAACGTGAAGACCCTCGCGGATCTCGGCGTGATCCTGCTGATGTTCGGTGTGGGCCTGGAGTTCAGCCCCAAGAAGCTCTTCCAGGCGGGTCCCACGGCGCTGCTCATGGGATCGATCCAGGTGGGTCTGACGGCCTTCGTTGGGGCGGTGGTTGCCCGGGCCTTCGGCCGGACGCCCATGGAATCCCTCTTCATCGGCGCGGCCCTCACCATCAGCAGCACGATGGTGCTGACGAAGGTGCTCGAAGGCGTTCCGGTGCCCCGATCCCTGCGGGACGCCGCGCTGTCCCTGACCGTGGTCCACGATCTCTTCGGCCTGCTGCTCCTGACCGTGCTGGCGGCCGTGGCGAAGGTCGGGTCCCTGGAAGCCGGAACCTTCTGGAGCCTCATGCTCCGCCTGGGGCTCTTCCTCGGCGTGGTGCTGCTCCTGGGACGGATGGTGGTGCCCCGCTTCCTGCGCTGGATGGCGGATCATGCCAGTTCGGAACTGCTGCTGTTGGCCTGCGGAGGCCTTTGCTTCTCGCTGGCTGTCGGGGCCGCGGCGGCGGGCTTCTCCCTGGCGCTCGGGGCCTTCCTGGCCGGATCCCTGGGCGCCGAAAGCGGACGGGTGCGGGCCATTGAACGCCAGGTGGGCCCGCTGCGGGACCTCTTCACGGCGGTGTTCTTCGTGGCGGTGGGGATGATGCTGGAACCCTCCGCCTGGAGGGATCACCTTGGGCTGATCATCGGCCTTTCCATGGCCGTGGTGTTCGGGAACACCCTGGGGATCGGGGCTGGCGGCCTGCTGGCGGGGCTCCCCTTCCAGACCAGTCTCCGAACCGGCATGGTGCTCAGCCAGATCGGTGAATTCGGCTACATCATGCTGGGCGTGGGCATCGCTGCCGGTGCGGTGGGGCAGGAACTCTACTCCGTGGGGGTCGCGGTGGGGGTGCTCACGGCCTTCGCATCGCCCTTCCTCGTCAGGGCTTCGGGCCCCTTCTCCGAAACACTGGAAGCCCGCATTCCCAGCCGCTTCAGGGCCTCCCTGGGGCTCTACCAGGCCTGGGCGGAATCGCTGCGCCGCCGGGGCATCCGCCACGGCGAGGGCCAGGAACTCCGGAGGCCCACCCTGCTGCTGTTCCTGGATACCGTACTGCTGCTGGGGTTGGTAGGCGGGGGTCATCTTCTGCTGACCCGCTGGAGCGAGTGGCTGGCGAACCGGGTGGACTGGGGGCACTTCACGGCCCAGGGATTCACTGCAGCCCTCATCGGCCTGGGCGCGGGCCTCCTGGTGCTGGGCATGCTCCGGCAGGTGCGGGTGCTGGCCCGGGATCTGGCCGTGCTGGCCCCCAGCCCCGAAGCCGTCGGCAGCGGGCGCCGGGGGCGCCACCTGCTGGCCGGTGGCCTGCGGATGGCCGTGCTGCTGATGGTGGGATTGCCCCTGGTGGCCGCCCTTCAGCCCTTCGCCCCCAAAGGGCCCCTGCTGGGAGTGGCGCTGGTGGTGTTCCTGGGCACCCTGGGCTACCAGTTGTGGAAGGCCCGGCGCTTGAACCGGGAAGTGCCGGGCGTGCTGGAATGGATCCTGGCCAAAGTGAGCGATCCCTGGGCGGGCGAAGGGGCTTCGGGCACTCCGGCGCATGGCACCCTGCGGGCCATCCGACTGGGCCCCCGCTGTCCAAGCCTGGGTCGGCGGCTGACGGATCTGGACCTGTCAGGACGTGCCGGGGTTTCCATCGTGGCCCTGCTCCGGAATGGCCAGACCTCGGTGGCCCTGCATCCCACCCCGGTGCTTCGGGAAGGGGATCTGCTGGCCTTGGCCGGGCCGGAACATGCCCTGGACGAGGCGGAAGCCCTCCTGGGCATGCCCCTTGATTCCGGGAAGGCTCACTGAATGAGGTCCGCGGCGATCCTCGTGGGAGGTCTGCTCTGCCTGCTGCCTGCGTGGCCCGCGGCGGGTTGGCCCGGGCTGCCCCCCTGGGCGGGGCTCCTGACCGGGGCGTTGGTGGCGCTCACCATGGGCAATCCCTGGTCGGCCCGGACCCGCCCCCTGGTTTCCATCCTGCTCGCCTGGGCCGTGGCGGGGCTGGGCGCCG
>MWBB01000170.1 GCA_002068835.1 Acidobacteria bacterium ADurb.Bin340
CGGCCCGGGCCCGGCTGGCCCAGGCCCGATCCGATTTCCAGCGGGCCGAGGCCAACCGCGCCGCCGGCATCATTTCCCAGTCCGACTACGAACAGCTCCGCACGGCCCTGGCCACAGCGGAGGCCGGAACCCAGGCCTCGCTGCGGCGCACCGACCAGTCCCGGGCCAACCTGCGGGAAAGCCGCGTGAGCCTGTCCAAGACCACCATCACCGCGCCCATGGATGGCGTGGTGACCGCCCGGCGCATCGAGCAGGGCGAAACGGCCGTGATCGGCGTGCAGAACCAGCCAGGCACCGTGCTGCTCACCATCTCCGACATGAGCAAGGTGGAGGCGGAGCTGGAGGTGGACGAAGCCTCCATCCCCAACGTGAAGCTGGACCAGAAGGCCCAGGTGCGCATCGATGCCTATCCCAACCAGGTCTTCGATGCGGTGGTGACCGAAGTGGGCGGCAGCCCGCTGCTGAAGGTCAGCCAGAACGAAGCCACCAAGTTCAAGGTGAAGGTGCAGATCCAGAATCCGCCCCTCACCATCAAGCCCGGCCTCAGCGCCCAGGCGGAGATCTTCACGGGCAGCCGCGAGAACGCCGTGGCCATCCCCCTCCAGGCCCTGGTCATGAAGGAGATCAAGCCCAAGGAGGGCCAGAAGCCCGCGCCCGGCGCGGCCAAGGAAGAGGAAGGCGTCTACCTGCTGGAAGGCGGCAAGGCCCGGTTCCAGCCTGTGAAGACCGGCCTGCTGGGCGAACTGAACGTGGAGATCACCGAGGGCCTGAAGGGCGGCGAAACCCTGGTCACCGGGCCCTTCCGAACCCTTCGGGACCTGAAGGGCGGCGAGGCGCTGAGGGTCGAGAAGAAGCGGGATCCGGCCAAGACGGACACCAAGTAGCCGCCATGAAGCCCGCCGAACTCCTCCGGATCGCCCTGCGCGCGCTCCAGGCGCACAAGCTGCGGAGCTTCCTCACCCTGCTGGGCGTCATCATCGGCGTCACCACCATCGTGGGCGTGGTGAGCGTCATCAACGGGCTGAATGTCTACGTGCGGGAGAAGATCATCGTGCTGTCGCCCGATGTCTACATCCTCACCCGCTTCGGCATCATCCAGAGCCGCAAGGAATTCCTGGAGGCCCTGAAGCGGCGTCCCATCACATGGTCCGAATACGAACGCTGCGCCTCCACCCTCACCCGGGCCGCGATGGTGGGCGCAGGCACCGGAAGCCGGGGCACCGTGAACCTGGGCAACCGGCGCCTGGCGGATGTGCAGGTGGTGGGGGTCACGCCGAATTTCGCCGAACTCTTCAACCTGGAGTTCGAGGCGGGCGGCTTCTTCACCCCCATGGAGAACGATGCCTTCCAGCCCGTGGCGGTCATCGGCGCCAACACCCGCGACGAGCTGTTCCCCGGCATGGATCCCATCGGCCGCACGATCCTGGTGCGGGGCCTGCCCTTCCGGGTGATCGGCCTGATGCCCAAGCAGGGGCGGAGCATCGGCTTCACCCAGGACAACCGCATCTACGTTCCGCTGCAGGTGTACCGCACCCATTTCATGCCTTCGAACCAGTCCCTCGAAATCTACGTGAAGCCCCAGGGCGGGGTGGCCGGGCAGGAGGCCAGCCTCGACGAGACCCGTGCCCTGTTCCGGGCCATGCGCCACACCTCCTTCCGGGCGCCGGATCCCTTCGGCATCGTCACCCAGGAGGCGGCCCAGGCCATCTGGCGCCAGATCAGCGGCGCCGCGTTCATCCTCATGATCCTCGTGGCTTCCGTGAGCCTGGGCGTGGGCGGCGTGGTGATCATGAACATCATGCTGGTGAGCGTCACGGAGCGGACGCCGGAGATCGGCATCCGGCTCGCCATCGGTGCCCGCAAGCGCGACATCCGGCGCCAGTTCCTGCTGGAAGCGGCCCTGCTGTCCATGGCGGGGGGCGTGGTGGGCGTACTGGCGGGCGGGCTCATGGCGGCCCTGGTGAAGGGCGTGGCGGGCTTCCCGGCCCAGGTGACGCCGGGGATCGTGATCAGCGGCGTGGGGCTCTCCACCCTCGTGGGGCTGGCCGCGGGCTTCCTTCCGGCGCGGCGGGCCTCCAACCTCGTCGTCATCGACGCCATCCGGGCGGAGTGAGCATGGCAGCCGCGGCTTTCAAGAAACCCCACTCCCTCCGCGCCATCAGCAAGGAGAACATCCTCTTCGCCCTGCGGGCCATGCTGGCCCAGAAGCTGCGGAGCGCCCTCACCCTGCTGGGCATCTCGGCGGGCGTGGCCACGGTCATCGCCATGGTGAGCTTCGTGGCGGGGTTCAACAACGCCGTCACCGAAGCCTTCACCGCCTTCGGCACCACCCTGGTGCAGTTCCAGAAGTACGAGCCCCGCTTCGGCGGCGGCGGTCCCATTCCCGAAGACCAGCGCCGGCGGCGGGATCTCACCCGGGAGGATGCGGAAGCCATGAAGCGACTCGGCACCCTGGCGGCGGCCGTTTCCGTGGAGCGCTACTTCTCGGGTTCCACGCTCACCCTGAAGAACCGCCGGGGCGACGAAGCCAACGGTCCCACCTTCTGCGGCACCAATCCGGACTATGCCCGGGCCAACAACAGCTCCGTGGCCGACGGACGCTTCTTCGTGGATGCCGATGTCACCCACGCCGCCCGCACCTGCGTGGTGGCGCCGGATGTGGTGAAGGCCCTCTGGCCCCGGAAGGATCCCCTGGGCCAGGAGCTGATGGTCAACGGCGTGCCCTTCCGCGTGGTCGGGGTTCTGGACAAGAAGCCGGAATTCGGGGATGGCGGCGCCAACAACCTCGTGCTCATCCCCATCAGCACCTTCGATGAACTGTTCCCGGAGGTGAAGAACGGCGGCGGCAGCAACCTCTACATCGCCACCGCCCCCCGGGAAGCGGCGCGCATGAACGAGATGATGGACCAGGAGATCGCCATCCTCCGCGCCCGCCGGGGCCTGCGCCCCAACCAGCCCAACGATTTCGGCGTCTTCACCAGCGAATCCCAGCTCCAGCAGTTCCGGCAGATCACCGGCGGCATCGCCGGGGCCATGATCTTCATCGCCGCCATTGCGCTGCTGGTGGGGGGCGTGGGCGTGATGAACATCATGCTGGTCACCGTCACCGAGCGCACCCGCGAGATCGGCGTGCGCAAGGCCCTGGGCGCCACCCGCAAGGACATCGCCGCCCAGTTCCTGGTGGAGGCCATCTCCCTCACGGGCGTGGGGGGCGCCCTGGGGATCGCCGCCGGCCTGGGCATCGCCCTCCTGGTGCGCCTGGGCTTCGATTTCCCCGCCGCAGCGCCCCTCTGGTCGATCTTCCTGGGCTTCGGCGTGAGCACCGCCGTGGGCCTCACCTTCGGCCTCTGGCCCGCCCTCAAGGCCGCCCGGCAGGATCCCATCGAAGCCCTGCGCTACGAGTAGGGTCGCGCCCTCGGCGCATCGTCATCACGCCCGGTCATCTCCGGGCGTGATGGCTGTCACATCCCCCGGCCGCGGCCTTGCAGAGGTCTGGTGTGCACCCTTATTTTGAGAATGGATCTCATACACAACTGAGTCCTTGTCTCAACCCTGTGTGCTTCCGGAGTGTGCGCCATGATGCGCCTTGGCCTCGCCCTGTCCTTTGCCAGTCTCTGCGGTCCCCTGATGGCCCAGGAGGAACCCGTTCCAAGCGGCTGCCGGCCCCTGTTCACCACGTCGGCGGGGGTGGCGGCGCCCGGTGAGCTGGAGTTGGAGCTGGGCGCCCAGCGCATTTCCAACCGCGATGGCTCCGAGGACAGCCTCTTCCCCGTGCAGTTCAACCTGGGGGTGAGCCGCTGGTTTGATCTGCGCTTCGGCTGGAGCGGGCCCATGCTGCGCAAGGATGGCCAGGGCCGGGCCGCCAGCGGCGATGGGGATCCGGTGTTCGGCGGGCAGGCGCAGTTCCTCACGCAGGATGCGAGCGGCCTGGATCTGGGGCTGGCCTACTGGCACAAGCTGCCCCGGGCCAGCGTCCGCAAGGGGCTGGGCACGGGGAGGCACGATGACACCCTGGTGGCCACGGCCTCCCGCGTGGTGGGGCGCTGGGCCTTCGATGTGAACGCTGGGGCCAACTGGGTGGGCCGCCCCGAGGGTCCGGGCCGGGTGCGGCAGGGCGTCGCTTCCCTGGCCGTGACCTACGCGGCGGGGCGCCATCTGAACATCACCTTCGATACCTATGCCATGGCAGGCACGGAACTGGGCCCTCGGGCCGTGAGCAGCGTGCTGGCCGTGGGCTACGGCATCCACGAAAACGTGTGCCTGGACCTGGGCGTGGAAGCGGGCCTCACCCAGGGCGCGCCGCGACTTTCCGTGAACGCCGGCCTGGTCTGGCGCCTGGGCAAGCTCTGGTAAAGGAGCCTCCATGAACCGGCATCCGAACCTTATGCCTCTGAGCGCCCTGGAGCCTGGAGCCGCCGCCCGGGTGGTGGCGCTGGAAGGCGATGCCGCCAACCGCCGCCGGTTGCTGGAGATGGGCTTCCTGCGGGGCGAGCGCCTGCTGATCCACAAGGCGGCGCCCCTGGGCGATCCCGTGGAGATCGTGATCAAGGGCTACCACCTGTCCCTGCGCCGGGAAGAGGGCGCGTGCATCCTCGTCGAGCGGGAGGCCTGACATGGCGACCGTGGCCCTTGCGGGCAATCCCAACTGCGGCAAGACCTCGCTGTTCAATGCCCTGACGGGGGCCCGCCATCACGTGGGCAACTGGCCCGGCGTCACGGTGGAGAAGCGTAGCGGCAGCTTCGAGGCGGGGGGCCTGGCCCTGGAAGTGGTGGACCTGCCCGGAACCTACTCCCTGGCGGCCCGCAGCGAGGATGAGCGCGTGGCCACGGCCTTCCTGGCCGAGCCCGAGGTGGATGTCATCGTCAACGTGCTGGATGCCAGCAACCTGGAGCGCAACCTCTACCTCACCACCCAGCTCCTGGAGCTGAAGAAGCCCATGGTCTTCGCCCTGAACATGGCGGACGACGCCGAGCGCCAGGGCGTGAAGATCGATCTGGATGCCCTGGCGAGCCTGCTGGGCGGGCCCGTGATCGCCACCGTGGGCAACCGGGGCGAGGGCATCGAGGCCCTCAAGGCCGCCATCCTCGAGGCGGTGCGGCTC
>MWBB01000171.1 GCA_002068835.1 Acidobacteria bacterium ADurb.Bin340
CGCCCCGCTTCACCGCCTCCATCAGCATCACCTCGGCGGCCATGAAGGGCAGTTCCTGGGCCAGCCGCGCCTCGATCATCTTCGGGTAGACCACCAGGCCCGACGCCACGTTCTTCAGCAGCACCAGGATCGCGTCCACGGCCAGCAGGCCCTGGCTGATGGTGAGGCGGCGGTGGGCGCTGTCGTCCAGCGTGCGCTCCATCCACTGGGTGGCGCTGGTCTGGTAGCTGGAAGGCATGAGGCCCAGCACGAAGCGGGCGAGGCTGTTGATGCGCTCCGAGCGCATGGGGTTGCGCTTGTAGGGCATGGCGCTGGAGCCGATCTGGGCCTTCTCGAAGGGCTCCTCCACCTCCTTCAGGTGCTGGAGCAGGCGCAGATCGCAGGCGAACTTGCTGGCGGAAGCCGCGATGCCGCAGAGCACCTGACCGATGCGGTCCTCCAGCTTGCGGGTGGCGGTCTGGCCGCTGATGGGGATGGCGGGGAAGCCCACCTTGGCGCAGAAACGGCGCTCCAGGTCATCCACCTTGGCGCCGTCGCCTTCGAAGAGCTCCAGGAAGCTGGCCTGGGTGCCCGTGGTGCCCTTCACGCCCCGCACGGGCGTGGTGGCGATGACATGATCCAGGTCCTCAAGATCGAGCAGGAGGTCCTGGATCCACAGGCAGGCTCGCTTGCCCACGGTGGTGGGCTGGGCCGGCTGAAAGTGGGTGAAGCCGAGGGTGGGCTGATCGGCCCACGGGCCCGCAAAGGCCGCCAGGGCCGCCAGCGCATCCTGCAGCCGGGCCCGCAGGAGCCGCAGGGCTTCCTGGGTGATGAGCAGGTCGCCGTTGTCCGTCACGAAGCAGCTGGTGGCGCCCAGGTGGATGATGGGCCGGGCCTCCGGCGCCTGTTCGCCCCAGGCGTGGATGGCCGCCATCACATCGTGGCGCAGGGCCGCCTCGTGGCGAGCGATGGCTTCCAGATCCACCGCGTCCTGGGTGGCCTTCATCTGGACGATCTGGGCCTCGGTGACAGGCAGGCCCAACTCCGCCTCGCTCTCCGCAAGGGCGATCCAGAGGCGACGCCACACGCGCATCCGGTAGAGGGGCGACAGCAGACGCACCATGGCCTTGCTGGCGTAGCGGCTTGCCAGCGGATGCTCGAAGCGCTCCAGTTCGGGAAGGTCGTGGGCGGGCAGAAAGGACATGGCGGCCTCCGCGCCCAGTTTCGCACGGCGCCTCCGCCCGAAAGCGCCCCGCATCGCCCGCGCTGTGCCGCCCTTCACAACCTGCCAGCCCTCCCGTGGGCCCATGAGAAGATGCTTTCCCGAGGTGAAACCATGTACGAAGCCCTGAAGGCGGGGGATCCCGCGGTCTTTGAAACCCTCCAGTCCGAGCTGGGCCGGCAGCGGCACCACCTGGAGCTCATCGCCAGCGAAAACTACGCCTCCACGGCGGTGATGCAGGCCATGGGCAGCCACTTCACCAACAAGTACGCCGAGGGCTACCCCGGTCGCCGCTACTACGGCGGCTGCATGCATGTGGATGTGGTCGAGGACATCGCCCGCAACCGCGCCAAGGAGCTGTTCGGCGCCGAGCACGCCAACGTGCAGCCCCACAGCGGCGCCCAGGCCAACATGAGCGTGTACCTGGCCACCCTGAAGCCCGGCGATGTGGTCATGGGCCTGGACCTGGCCCACGGCGGCCACCTGACCCACGGCCACCCCCTGAACAGCAGCGGCCTGCTCTACCAGTTCCACGGCTACCAAGTGGCCCAGGGCACCGAGCGCATCGACATGGCCGCCGTGCGTGCCAAGGCCCTGGACGTGAAGCCCAAGATGATCGTGGTGGGCGCCAGCGCCTACCCCCGCGTTTTCGATTTCGCGGCCTTCCGCGCCATCTGCGACGAGGTGGGCGCCCTGATGATGGTGGACATGGCCCACATCGCGGGCTTGGTGGCCTCGGGCCACCACCCCAGCCCCGTGCCCCACGCGGACTTCGTCACCAGCACCACCCACAAGACCCTGCGCGGCCCCCGCGGCGGCATCGTGCTCTGCAAGGAGAAGTTCGCCAAGGATCTGGACCGCGCTGTCTTCCCCGGCATCCAGGGCGGCCCGCTGATGCATGTCATCGCCGCCAAGGCCGTGGCCTTCGGCGAAGCCCTGAAGCCCGAATTCAAGGCCTACCAGGCCCAGGTGCTGAAGAACGCCCAGGTGCTGGCCAGCAGCCTGGCCGAGAAGGGCTGGCGCATCGTCAGCGGCGGCACCGACAACCACCTGATGCTGGTGGATGTCTTCGCCAACGGCATGCTGGGCTCCGAAGCGGAAAAGGCCCTGGACAAGGCCGGCATCACCGTCAACAAGAACGGCATCCCCTTCGACCCCAACCCGCCCCTCAAGCCCAGCGGCATCCGCCTCGGCAGCCCCGCCGTCACCAGCCGCGGCCTGAAGGAAGCCGAAATGGCCCAGGTGGCCGCCTGGATCGACGAGGCCCTGCGCCACCGCACCGACGAAGCCGTGCTGAACCGCATCTACCACGAGGTGGAGCAGCTCACCGCCCGCTTCCCCATCCCCGAATAAGCCGCCGCGGTTCCAGGCACCAGGCCCGGGTCCGCCCGGGCCTGGTGCGTTGTGCGCAGGCCCCCCTAAGGCACCATCCTGACCGCAGCCTCCCCTTCCGCAATGAACCTGAAGTTCACCGGATCCACATCGGGCCCAAGGTGGGTTGGGGCTCCCGAAGGATGCGGCTCTGTCAGGGAAAGCCGACCCGTCTCAGGATCCAGTCGCATCCAGTGGATGCGATCCAGGTCTTCGGATCTGGCCTTGATGCCCACGGAAAATCCAAAGGCTTCCAGATAGGCCTTCCCCGTCCAGAACGCCTGCATGCTGGATGCATCCCTGACCGATCCGGCCTCTGGTTGCCAACCTTCCACCCGGGAGAGGAAATCTTCGGCCCGATCGGGGAAGCGGAAGCGACAGGCCCCCTTCTGGACGTGCTCCACACTTCGGACAGCCAACAACAAGACTCCCGAGGGCAAGGGAGCGGCTCCAAGAATGATGGGGGCCTTTTCAGCGGTCTTGAGCAGAGGAAACTTATCCAGTTCGGGATGGACGAGCACCCTTCGGCGGACCCTCCCTTCCGCATCCAACAGGACCAACCGCCCCACGGATGGATACAGCAGCACCCCACCCCCTTTGAGGGGAACAAAGCTGGCAGGGGTCGCAGCCTGCAGGCTGCTGAGGACCAGGCCCTCCAGGGATTCCATGGCCCCGTCCTTGACGGAATCCCGCCGCGAACCCCGTGTCGGCAACCGCCACGGACGATTGCTGGGGCCCACGTCCAGAACCCGGTCCATGCGGATGAAACCATCGTCCCCGAGCCTTCCCAACGCATAGGGACTGAATGAACCCTTTCCCTTGAAGGCCAGGGGGGATTGCAGGAGGAACCGGTTCTCGGACAACGGAAAGACCCGAGCCACCGCCAGGGACTGGGGCACCGTCCCGACCAGTTCCCAGCCTCCATCAGGGTCCTGGGCGAACAGGCTTCCCCCGCCATCGGTGTTCCGCTCAAAAGCGAACCGATGGGCGCCCCGGAAGGTTACGTGGGCCGGTTGGAAGGGAAGGACATGCCGGATCTCATGCGAGCGCCCATGATCCATTCGGAGTTCCACCCATTCCGATGAACCCCTGTCGGCCTCAGCCCATTGGAACCCTACGGGCGTCCAGGCCTGAACGATGCCATTCCCGAGGGATTGCCCCTGCAGCGGAAGAGCCATCATCCCAAGGAGCAGCCCTGAAAGCCGCAGCAGACAGCGCGGATCTTTCCATTCAGGGGAATCAGGGAACAATGCGGACCTCATCCTGGGAATCCACCAGGAACTTGAAATGCCCCGGAGTCATATCGTCCCGGAAGTGGGAAGGAGCCCCCGAAGGTGGCTGTTCCAGCCGACGGACCCTTCCTTCGGCTGGATCCAGTTCCATCCAGACAATGCGAGGGAATCGATCCAGACGGGCTTGGCGGTTCCGAAGCTCCCGTGTGGTATCGATGTCTGCGAGATCCTTGACACGGGTGGTCGCGGGAAAGAGTTTATGAGCCTGCAGAGCCGCTTCTTTCTCCCGCGTTGCCAAGAGCAGGGTTCCGTCTCGACGCTGGGCGACTCCCACCAGAACCGGTTCGATTTGATAAAGATCTTTCAGTTTTGAAGCATCCACATCAGGGTTGAGAACAATTTTCTTCCTGACGCCGCCATGTTCATCCAGAAGGAAAAGATACCCAGGCCAATGAAACAGCAACACCCCACCCCCACTCGCGAAAGGGATGAATTCCCGTTTTTTCAGAAGCATCTGGCCCATCATGAACGGCTTGCCCACAGGACGGGTCAATTCCCATTGAACCCCACCCTCTTGAGCCCGCTGGCGTTTTTGAACGATCGGAACACCCAGATCAAGATTCACCAACCGCTCGATCCTGAAGAAACCATCTCCGCCAATGGAACCCACCGCATACGGACTTGCGGAATCTCCCAGGACAAACAGATCGCGATCGCTAGCAAAAAGATAACTATTTTGATCAAGTGGAAATACCCTGAACGGGCCACTGTCAGACTTGATTCTTCCCTTCATGACCCATCGCTTGTTATTCCCCAATTCAAAATAGCGAAATTCTTCGTTGGCACCTAATTTTGAAAGCATGCCAATTTTATCCCCATTTAACGATATTGAAACCGGATCTCCGAACGGAAAACTAATTTTTTGTACTTTTTTACCACCATTCGCAAAAAATTCCACATTAATACCCCAATCAAAACGACTTGTATCAACCCAGTAAATCGATTTTTCTCCCCATCCTTGGATGATCGGATTCCCAGGAACAGATTGTGCATTCATCAGGCATGAGAGAAAAAACAAGCATAACCATGATTTCATGTCAGCACCTTAGCCAAATTTGGAAACCGTTCGGTATTGATTTCAAGTGTCAATTTTCCCCTTCTAGATCACTCTTGGCCGCGATATCCATCACATTTGGCTAACCTCATCCCCGGAGGTCCCCATGCGCATCCTGCTTGCCCTTCCCGCTCTGCTGCTGCTCACGGCCTGCGCCGAGATCCAGACGG
>MWBB01000172.1 GCA_002068835.1 Acidobacteria bacterium ADurb.Bin340
GCCGAGGCCGGAACCCTCAGCGCCCCCATCGTGGGCTCCGTCTCCCAGATCCTCGTGGAGGTGGGCGCCACCGTCGAAGAGAACCAGCCGGTCATCGTCCTTGATGCCATGAAGATGGACACCTACATCAACGCCCCGTGGAAGGGCACGGTTTCCGCCATCCACTGCCGCATCGGCGAATCCGTTCAGGTTGGCCAGAAGCTCGTCAGCTTCAGCTAGGAGAGACGATGCTGGAGAAACTGCTTCAGTTCCTGCAGGCCACGGGCTTCTCGGCCTTCGCCTGGGAAAACGTGGTCATGATCATCGTGGCCTGCGTGATCCTCTACCTGGCGATCGTCAAGGAGTTCGAGCCCCTCCTGCTGATCCCCATCGGTTTCGGCGCCCTGCTGGCCAACATCCCGATGCCCAATCCCGTGTATTCCCTGATGTACGTGCCCACGGGGCCGAGCGAGACCGGCGGATTGTTCTACTACCTGTACCACGGGATCAAATGGGAGATCTTTCCGCCGGTGATCTTCCTGGGGGTGGGGGCGATGACGGACTTCAGCCCCCTCATTGCCAACCCCCGCACCATCCTGCTGGGGGCCGCCGCCCAGTTCGGCATCTTCGCGACATTGATCGGTTCGGCCCTTCTCGGCTTCTCCTACACGGAAGCCGCCTCCATCGGCATCATCGGCGGCGCGGATGGCCCCACGGCCATCTTCACCACCGCCAAGCTGGCGCCCCACCTCCTGGGTCCCATCGCCGTGGCCGCCTATTCGTACATGGCCCTGGTCCCCCTGATCCAGCCGCCCATCATGAAGCTGCTCACCACGGAGAAGGAGCGCCAGATCGTCATGACCAATCTGCGCCCCGTGAGCCGCCGGGAACGCATCATCTTCCCCGTGGTGGTGACGATCCTCTGCAACCTGATCGTGCCGCCCACCTCGTCCCTGATCGGGATGCTCATGCTCGGCAACCTGATCCGCGAGGTCGGCATCGTGGAGCGCCTCTCCAAGACCGTTCAGAACGAACTGATCAACATTGTCACGATCTTCCTGGGGCTCTGCGTCGGCGTCACCATGGACAAGAGCTTCCTCCAGGGCAAGACGATCATGATCATCTGCATGGGAGTCGTGGCCTTCGCCTTCGCCACCGCCGCAGGGATCCTCATGGCCAAGCTCATGAACCTGTTCAGCAAGAACAAGATCAACCCGCTGATCGGTTCAGCAGGGGTATCCGCTGTCCCCATGGCGGCCCGGGTCTCCCACATCGTGGGCCAGGAAGCCAATCCCAAGAACTACCTGATCATGCATGCCATGGGCCCCAACGTGGCAGGCGTCATCGGTACTGCGGTGGCCGCAGGCATCCTGATCTCCATCCTGGGCAAATGATCCGCACTCGCCCGAAACCCCGGTTCCACGGGGTCCCAGGGTAGAAACGGCTCCACCCGGAACGCAGGTCCCGCCGATCCCCCGGCCCGCTCCAGCGGCCCGGGGGATCGCTCGTACCCCTGACGGTTGCGGGGCCCAAGAGAAGCTCGTTCCTCGGAATCCCGCGAGCCTGTACCATGGCCCTTCGTACCCAAATTCAATCGAGGGGCCCATGACCATTGAACGGAAACTCCTGGACCTGGCGGCGCTCCGGGACTCGGCGCGAAAAGCTGGCGGCGAGAAGCGCATCGCCAAGCAGCACGAACAGGGCAAGCTCACGGCCCGGGAGCGCATCGAGAAGCTCCTGGACGAAGGCAGCTTCGAGGAGTTCGACACCTTCGTCACCCACCGCTGCACCGATTTCGGCATGGAGAAGGATCAGCCCCTCACGGATGGCGTGGTCACGGGCCACGGCACCATCAACGGACGCCTGGTCTTCGTCTTCAGCCAGGATTTCACGGTGTTCGGCGGCAGCCTTTCCAAGGCCTACGCCGAAAAGATCTGCAAGATCATGGACCTGGCCGTGAAGGTGGGGGCGCCGGTCATCGGCCTCAACGATTCCGGCGGCGCCCGCATCCAGGAGGGCGTGGACGCCCTGGCCGGCTACTCCGACATCTTCCTGCGCAACGTGCTGGCCAGCGGCGTGGTGCCCCAGATCAGCCTGATCCTGGGCCCCTGCGCCGGCGGCGCGGTCTACAGCCCGGCCATCACCGATTTCGTGACCATGGCCCGGGGCACCAGCTACATGTTCCTGACGGGCCCCAAGGTGGTGAAGCAGGTCACCCGCGAGGAGGTCACCACCGAGCAGCTGGGCGGCGCCGATGTCCACGCCTCCCGCAGCGGCGTGGCCCATTTCGTGGCGGACAACGAGGAGGAGGCCCTGGCCGAAACCCGCCGTCTCATGTCCTTCCTGCCCCAGAACTACCAGGAGCAGCCGCCCGTCCTCCCCTGCTCGGATCCCGCCGACCGGCCCACCCCGGAACTGAACACCGTCCTGCCTGATGGCGCCAACCAGCCCTACGACGTGAAGGATGTGATCCACACCGTGGTGGACGACCGGGACTTCCTGGAAGTCCACAGCGCCTACGCCGCCAACCTGGTGGTGGGCTTCGCCCGCATCAACGGCCGCTCCGTAGGCATCGTGGCCAACCAGCCCAAGGTCATGGCCGGGGTGCTGGACAACGCCGCCTCCGTGAAGGGCGCCCGCTTCGTGCGCTTCTGCGACGCCTTCAACATTCCCCTCGTCACCTTCGAGGATGTGCCGGGCTTCATGCCGGGCACCAGCCAGGAGTACGGCGGCATCATCCGCAACGGCGCCAAGCTGCTCTTCGCCTTCGCGGAGGCCACCGTGCCCAAGGTCACCGTGATCCTGCGCAAGGCCTACGGCGGCGCCTACTGCGTGATGAGCTCCAAGCACCTGCGGGGCGATGTGAACTACGCCTGGCCCACCGCCGAGATCGCCGTGATGGGCCCCGATGGCGCCGTGGAGATCATCTACAAGAAGGAGCTGGATGCCGCCGAGGATGTGGCCGCCAAGGCCGCGGAGCTGAAGGAGCGCTACAGCAACCTCTTCGCCACCCCCTTCGCCGCCGCCAAGAAGGGCTACATCGACGATGTGATCGCCCCGGCCGCCACGCGGTTCCGCATCGCCAAGGCGCTCGAAATGCTGGCCAACAAGAAGGACAGCAATCCCGCCAAGCGCCACACCAACATCCCCCTGTGAGGTCCCGCCATGTCCCAGCTTGAAGCCTGGATCGTCACGGCCCTCGGGATGGGGGTCGTCTTCGCGGGGCTGCTGCTCTGCGTGGTTTTCATCAATGTCTTCAACCGCCTGGCCCAGCACGTGAAGTGGGGCGAGGAAGGCCATGGACACGGCCATGGGGCCCCCGCGCCTACCCAGGCTCCGCCGCCTGCGGCCAGCGCCCCTGCGCCGGCCGCCTCCGAGCCCCTGGCCCCTGAAGTGGTGGCCGCCATCGCTGCCGCCCTGGAGATCGAGCTCCGCCTCTACCAGGGATCCGACCAGCGCCTGACCATCCGCCGCATCCAGCCGGCCGCCCGCTGAACCCCACCGAGACGAGGATTCCCATGAGTCAGCACGTGATGAACATCGGAGGCCGGGAATACCGGACCGAAGTGAAGGAACTCTCCGCAGACCGGGCCACCGTGGTGGTGGATGGCGCGGAGTACGTCGTGGATCTGGTGCAGGTGGGGCGCAAGCGGATCACGGCGGCGGAGGTCGTCCGCCCCGCAGCCCCCATCCCCGCTCCCGCGGCGCCTGCAGCGGCCCCCCGCAAGCCCAGTCCCGCGGCCGCTGGACAGGGCGCCATCACCGCGCCCATGCCCGGCTCCGTCTTCCAGATGAAGGTGAAGGAGGGCGATACGGTCCAGGCGGGCCAGGTGCTGCTGGTGATGGAGGCCATGAAGATGGAGAACCCCGTCACCGCGCCCTACAACGGCACCGTCACCAAGGTCTTCGTGCGGGAAGGCGACAACATCGGCGAAGGCGATCTCCTCGTCGAAGTGGCCCGCCCCGAAATGACCACCCTCTGATGGAGGCCGTCGTGAAGCGATTCCTGACGCTGCTCCTCCTGGTGTGGTCCGCCCTGCCCCTGGCCGCCGCGCGGCCCGAGTTCAAGGTCACCTTCGATCCGGGCGCCACCTACCTGCGCTTCGGCAAGGGCACCACTCACGGCCTGAAGAACGACTATCTGGGACCCAAGGCCACCCAGGGCCGCCTGGTGGATGCCGTGGGCGGCCAGGTGGGCCAGTTCGTGGTGGCCCATGCCGATGATTTCGAAACCATCGCCCGGGTCACCACCCTCGCTCCAGGGCGCACCCTGGGCGAGGCCGAGCACCTGGAGATCCCGGATCTCCGGATGGGCTACCTCAAGTTCAAGCTGGAGGACAGCAGTGCCTACTTCCGCATGGACAAGGGGCACCAGCACATCCCCGAATCCAAGCTGAAGCGCGCCGCCAAGGGCAACCTCTACGACGATGGCGGCAAGCTGGCGGGCATCTACACCGTGGTCACGGTGGGAGCATCCGAAAGCCTGGGCTATGTCACCCAGTTCAACGCCGGGTTCTTCCCCAAGGACATCCACCGGGGCGACATCACGGGCTACAAGGACCAGATCCTGGGCAACAGCGGCTTCGTGAACCTTTCCTGGCTCAACGGAGTGATGATCCTGGTGGCCTTCATCTTCCTGTACCTGGGCATCGCCAAGGACTACGAGCCCCTGCTCCTGGTGCCCATCGCCTTCGGTGTGCTCATCGGCAACATGCCGATGCCCCTCTCCATCTTCAACAGTGTCTCGGTCTACATGATCGACCCCGTCACCCACGAGTACGTGTTCAACACCGGCGGCAACAGCGTGATGGGGATGATCTACTTCGGAGTGAAGAGCGGCTTCCTGCCACCCCTCATCTTCATGGGCATCGGGGCCCTCACGGATTTCTCGGCCCTGCTCTCCAATCCCAAGAGCCTCTTCCTGGGCGCCGCGGCCCAGTTCGGCATCTTCGCCGCCTTCATCGGCTCCCTCTGGCTCGGGTTCAGCCCCCAGAGCGCCGCCTCCATCGGCATCATCGGCGGCGCCGATGGCCCC
>MWBB01000173.1 GCA_002068835.1 Acidobacteria bacterium ADurb.Bin340
CCCGCCGCTCCAGGGTGGCGGGCAGATGGACGAGGTATTCCGCAAGTTCCCGCAGGGCGGCCATGCGGTCCGGAATGCGCCGCACATCGCGCCCCTCCAGGGCCCGAGCGATGACGAAGCTGGTCCAGTCCGGAGCGTTCCGGATCAGTTCATGGAAGCCCTCGCGGCCCAGCTTGAGGCACCAGGTATCGGGATCCTCGCCGTCCGGCAGCATGAGCAGCCGGATGTCGAAGCCCTGGGGCAGCGCCATCCGCAACGCCTTCTCCATGGCCCGGAGCCCGGCGGCATCCCCGTCGAAGCTCAGCACCAGCCGCTTGGTGAAGCGCCCCAACTGCTGGAGATGGGCCTCCGTGAGGGCCGTCCCCAGAGGCGCCACCGCGCCCGGAATCCCCTCCTGCTGAAGCTGGAGCACATCGAAATAGCCCTCCACCACCAGGGCCCCCTCCCGGAGCTGGCCCTTGGCCCGGTGGAACCCGAAGAGCACCTGGCCCTTGCTGAAGAGCGCCGTTTCCCGCGTATTCAGGTACTTGGGTTTGGCATCGCCGAAGGCCCGGCCCCCAAAGGCGATGAGTCGGCCCCGGGCATCGTGGATGGGGATGGTGAGCCGATCCCGGAGGAAATCGATCTGGGTGCCCCGTTCGCTGCGGGCCACGAGCCCCGTCTGCTCCAGCAGCTCCCCGGAGAACCCGGCCCGCCGCAGGTGGCTGGACAGGGCCTCCCATGCATCCGGCGCATAGCCGAAGCCCGCTTCCCCGATGAAGGTTTCGGTCAGCCCGCGGCCCTTCAGGTAGTCCATGGCCTTGGAACTCTCCCGGAGCTTCGCCACGTAGAAGGCCTGGGCCGTTTCCAGCGCTGACCGGAGGCGGGCTTCCAGATCCACTTCCGCAGGATTCCGCTCCCGCACCGCGGGGAGTTCGATGCCCGCCTGCCGGGCCAAGGTTTCCAGGGCTTCCGGAAACGTCAGCCCCTCGCGTTCCTGGAGCCAGGTGAACGCATCGCCGTGCTTGCCGCAGCCAAAGCAGTGGTAGAAACCCCGATCGCCCACCACCTGGAAACTGGCCGTCCGTTCACCGTGGAAGGGGCAGAGCCCCACCCAGGCGGAGCCCTGCTTGCGCAGCTTCACCGCCTGACCCACCAGGGCCACCAGATCCGTTGCATCCTTCACCCGCTGGACCAGCTCCCGGTCACGCATCCCTTCCAGCCTATCCGCAGGCCCGTTTCCCGCTGCTATGCTATCCGGCCCTCGAAGGGAGCCCCCATGGCCCAGATCCTCGATACCGTCCTGCTGTTCTCCCTGCCCGCTTCCGGCAAATCGGAAACCCGCACCTACATGGCCAGCCTCACCCCGGAACAGTGCGTGACGGACATGGCCATGGGCCCCACCACCCAGCTGGACGACTATCCCTACGTCCATTTCATGCACCGCATCGATGACGAACTGCTTGCCCTGGGGCAGAGCTACCGCTTCTACCACGGCCCCAACCGGCCCTTCCAGGACGATTGGACCTGGGCCATGCTCATCGAGCTGCTCAACGAGGACTACGACGACCTGATCCACGGCCGCCAGCATCATGTGGCTTCCGCAGCCCAGCTCCTCTTCGACCGCATGGATGCCGCCCGGATCAAGGCCCAGATGCGGCCCGTGCTGGACGAGCTGCCCTGGAAGGTGCGCATGAAGCTGGCCAAGGCCCTGGAAGCCGAATGCCGCGAGGATCTGGACGCCCGCAACCGCCAGGCCGCCCAGGGCGCGGAAGGCCGCACCATCGTCATCGAAGCCGCCCGGGGCGGAGCCCACGGCAGCGCCTTTCCCCTCACCCCGCCCCGCGGCTACGCCAGCGCCTTCCAGACCCTCAGCCCCGCCATCCTCGAACGCGCCGCCGTCCTCTACATCTGGGTGGATCCCGCTGAAAGCCGCCGCAAGAACATCGAGCGGGGCCTCCCCAACGCCCAGGGCAGCATCCTGCACCACAGCGTTCCCATGGAGGTGATGCTCGGGCAGTACGGCTGCGACGACATGGCCTGGCTCATCGAGCAGAGCGGCCACCCCGACAGGATCCACGTGGAGCGCATCGTGGAGGAAGGCGGGCGCTTCGTCCCCAAGACCTACCGGCTGCCCGCCGCCCGCTTCGACAACCGCCAGGACAAGACCACCTTCGTGCGCAAGCCCAGGGACCAGTGGCAGCCCCAGGAAGTGAAGGCCATGCACGACGAGCTGAGCCGCGCCCTCCAGACCCTCCGCGCGGGCCGCAGCAGCCTCTGACCTGTTCCGGCCCTGCCGAAGAGCCCGTCCTCGGACGGGCTCTTGGCTTGGAGGCCCTGCGGCCCCGGGCAGCCGGGCTCAGTGGCTCCCGTTCCGCCTGAAGGCTTCCTCGAACTGGCGGATGGCGACCGGATCCCCCTCCCGCCGCACAGGCTCACGGAAGGATTCCGGATCCAGGGTGGCGAACTGACCGCCCTGGGCGATGTTGTGGAAGATGTACCCGATGAATTCCTCCTGCCGGCGCTGGATGTAGTTCCGGAAAGGCCGCGAGAGGAAACCCAGCAGGGCGCTGTCCAGAGCCGTCCAGGTCTGCAGGTGGGTTTCGAAGCCCTTGGGCCCCTCCCAGTAGCGGTAGACCGTGACCATCTTGGCCCCCACGGCGATGGGGTTGCCCATGCGCCCCCGGGCGACATGGCCATCCGCCACGTAGACCCGGAACCCCGGCCGCCGGTGGATCAGGGTCATGGTGCCCGTGAGGCCCCGGCCGTCGGACACCCAGAATGCCTTGTCGGGAAGCTCCACCGTGTAGAGGGTGGGCACGAAGGCGCAGGACCGCCACATGGCCGCCGCCAGCCGAGGCCGATCGTAGAGCCTGTCCACCGTGGACAGGCGCACCTGCTGGGGCTGGGTGTGGATCTGGAACTGGAAATCCAGACGATCAAGGATGTCCTGCACCTCCGCCCGATGATGGGGCGCCAGGGCTTCCATCGGAATCTGGGCAGCAAGCCCGCAGGCCAAAGCCAGGACCAGGAGGAAGGTGCGAACGCGCATGGAACCATTATCCCAGGAGCGAGCCTTGCGGATCCGGTCATCACGGACTTCCGGCATGACTGGACGGGATATGGGTGAGGCGCCCGCCCCTGCGAAGGCCCTGCCGGATTCCAAGGGCTCCGACAAACGGCGTATCCTCGCCTATCGCCCCCTACCGCCCCGAGGAACCCATGCCCATCCTCTGCCATGCCTGCATCCTGGCCCTCGCGCCCTTCGCCCTGGGCGCAGAACCCATCCAGCACACCGCCCGCCCTCGTGGGCATCTGGACAGGTCAGAACTACTCCATGGAGATCCACCCCGATCTGACCTATCGCGCCTCCGGCACCCCCAACATGGCGCAGGTGGATGTCACCGGCAGGATCCGCATCGTCGGCCACACCATCACATTCACCGACACCTCCGGCAGGTTCGCCTGCCCCCCATCCCAGGCGGGGGAGTACACCTTCACCGTCTCGGCCACCACGCTCACCTTCAAGGTGCTCCGGGACCCCTGCGACGGTCGCCGGGCCCCCCTGAGCACCAACCCCCTCACGCGGAAGTAACCCAGCCCGGGTGTCAACCAGCCAGCATGTGGGCGAAACGTTGTTATCCATCACCCAGTCGCGAACACCTCTTTTTATTTATTTATTACACTGGGATACACCGGCCACCGACAGATCCCAACATAAACATTGTTAAATCAGGTTTTATAAAAACCGTGAATTCACCCCAGTGGGCGGTCACGCGTTCTCCCTTGGCAGAGATTCCCAGCGCGATATCATCGAGGAGAAAAACACAGCAGGACAATCCGGAAACTTAAACCCTGAAGGGTGAGGTTGCTCATGGCCTTTCGTATTCGGAATCTGGACCTTGAAGCGGGTCAAGCCTTTCAGGCGTGTGAAGAAGCCTACCAAAAGCATTTAGAATCCTTCGAAGAGCATTCCCATTCGAACCTTTGGAAATATTTTGCGACTGATTTTTTTCATCATGGAGCCATTCGATCGATCTGCTTTTCGCCCTGCCTGAAAAGCCTTGTCATGCAAATCGAATGTCCCAACATCAAACGAACAATAAAAGATCATTTCGACTACATAAGCATGGATTTCATATGCGAATTCAGAGGCGTTAGGACTTTTACCCTTCAAAACGAAAATCCCGACCTCGTGGACACGATTTATGCCGATTCAAGTCAATTTGTGAGGTCGGAAATCAACACCGCAATCCCCCAAAAGATCAACCCTGAAAAGATCCATTCGTTGACAATTGAGGCCCTCGAAGGCAACCGAAGGATCTGGATCGATCTCCTGTTTTCGAACATGAGTGTTTCACCCGAAGAACCCACTGCCTACAGCATCCTGGAAAGCGACTCCCGGTTTCACATACCGACTTACACACCCAGCGAATAGCATATTTTTAGTTGAATCACATGTCTGGTGCAGAGGCAATTCAAAGGCCCCATTTTTAATGGCTAGACCGTCTGCAGAACCGCAATATGCTGCAGCTGGCTGTTTTTTTGTCATCCGTGTCTAGCGCTTCAGCAGAAAAGGTGCTATCCGATTGGCGTCAAAATCCTTAACGTAGGTTTCACCCCAGCGATCCTGTGAATTTGAATGAACGCCCGTAAGTTTGTCGGACAAGCCAAATCGGAAGGTGAAAGGCTTGCTTGAATTTAAAGGGATATAGAGGGTTCCAGATGTACTCTTTGCATCAATGGTGAAGAGGAATTTTTCCTGCTTACCCCTTTTGGGCTCACGCGTCCCGGTCCCCGTCGCCATACCGACAAAAGAATGCCAATCTTTTCCGTAAGGATTTCCATCTAACCAGGCGTGGCGATAGTGGATGGTGTGTTCAGGCTCGGCGTTGAAGGTGAGCGTGGCTTCATATTTTCGGCCCGC
>MWBB01000174.1 GCA_002068835.1 Acidobacteria bacterium ADurb.Bin340
GGGGCCCGGGACTTCGAGGCGCTGTCGGCCCAGGGGCGGCATCCCCGCCACGTTCTGGTGCCCTTCATCGAGACGGTGGATCAGGCCCTGGAGGCGGCTTCGCTGGTGATCTCCCGCTCCGGGGCCAGCACGTGCGCGGAGTTGAAGGCCTGTGGGCGACCCGCCATCCTGGTGCCCTTTCCGGGCAGCGCGGGGGATCACCAGCGGCTGAACGCCCTGGCCATGGCCCAGGAATCCCGGGCGGTGGTGGTGGAGCAGGGGCCGGGGCTCGAGGACCGGATCGTGGCGGAGGCCGCCCGGCTCATGGGCAGCCCCATCCCCCGACAGGCCCTGTCCCACCCGGAGCCCAATACGGCGGTGGACCGCTGCCTGGACGACCTGCTCTCGGTGCTGACCTGACAGGACCCGAAGACCCTACACTGGGGCCATGCACCCGCGCACTTGGCTCGCCCTCCTCACGCTGCCCCTGGTGGGCACCTTCACGGTTCCGCTGCTCCAGCAGGCGGGCCCGGCCCCGAAGGCCGAATCGAAGGCCCCTCAGGATCCCCTGGCGGGCCTTTCGGACATCCAGGATGTGCTGGCCCTGGTGCGGGACAACTACGTGGACCCCCCGGACCTGGAGAAGGTGCTGGGCGGCGGCATCCAGGGCGCCCTGGAGCGGGCCCATCCGTTGAATTCCTACCTGAGCCCCGAGGATCTTCGCCTGCCGGATCCCGGGCCTGCGGAAACGGGCCTGCGTCTGTTCAAGCGCGGCATCTACGCCCTGGTGGTCGGTGTGGTGCCGGGCAGCCCCGCCCAGCGGGCGGGCATCCAGGTGGGCGATGTGGTTCGCAAGCTGGAAGGGGAGAGCATCGGGCCCTTGGGCTCCTGGCACCTGGAACGGCGGCTGCGCGGACCTGTCGGCAGCGAACTGGCCCTACACCGCTATGCCGCCACCAGCGCCCAGGTCACCCGGGTGGTGCTGAAACGGGAACGGCTGGCCCGGCCCGCCCTGGCGGTTCGCCGGGACGGCACCGACCTGGTGGTGGGGCTTCCTGATCTGAGCGAAGGGCGGGCCGCCGAGCTGGCAGCGGTCCTTTCCGCCCAGGGCTCCGGGGCCCGGCTGATCCTCGACTTGCGGTCCTGTCATGGCGGGCGTTTCCAGGAGGGGGCCAAGGTGGCGGGCCTGCTGCTGGGCAGCGGACCTTTCGCCACCCTCCAGGAGGCCGGGCAGGCCGACCAGGTCCTGGTGCGGAGCGGAGAGCGGCTTTCCGGTCTGGGGAGCCTGGTCGTGCTCCAGGCCCCCGGCACGGTGGGACCCGCAGAGGCCCTGGCCTCAGCCGTGCGCAAGGCGGGACTTCCCACCGTAGGAGAGCGCACGGCAGGGCTGGCGGTGGAATGCACCCGCGTTCCCTTGCGTCAGGGTGGTGCCGTGGAACTGGTGACCCGCCGCTGGGTGGGCGCCGGGGACGAGAAGCTGGATCGCCAGGGCGTGGTGCCTGAACGGGGGGTGCGCGGGCTCCAGAACGAGGCCGATCCCCTGCCCAAGGTGCGGCAGGCCCTGGAAAAACCCAGCCCGGATGCGGCCAAGACGATCGAGAAGACCGCGAGCCTGCGCCTTCCGATCCCCACCCCGGCTCCCGGCCGGGAGGTGGCCTAGGTGGCGGGCGGCCGTCGCGGCGCCAAGGGTCCCTCCACCCCTCGCCTGGCCCTCTGGGGCTTGGCCATGCTTCTGCTCGGCGCAGCCCTGGGCTGGGGGCTGAGCACCGTTTCCTGTGCCCGCAAGGCCGAACCGGCCCGCAAGGAACGTCCGGAACCGGCTCCCCGGAAGCCCAAACGATCCCGGCCCTCCTACGAGGAAGCTGCTCCGAAGGAAGCTCCGGTGAAACGGGCAGCCCCCCTGGAACCTCCTTCGGACACCCCGTCGGTGGCCCTGGTCATCGACGATCTGGGCTACGCCCCCCCGGAGCTGGTGCGGCGTCTCTGCGCCCTGAAGATCCCCTTCAGCGCCGCGGTTCTGCCCTACCTGGAATTCAGCCGAGAGAGCGCCACCCTGGTTCATGAAGCGGGCAAGGAAGTCCTGCTGCACCTTCCCATGGAAGGCGGACCCGATGCGGATCCTGGCCCAGACGCCCTGAGGCTCTCCCAGGACGAAGCCACGGTTCGGGCCCTGGTGCGGAAGGCCCTGCTGGAGGTGCCCTACCGGCGCGGGGTTAACAACCACATGGGCTCCCGCTTCACCATGGATCCGAAGCGCATGGACTGGGTTCTGGATGAACTCCGGAGGCAGAAGCTCTTCTTCCTCGACAGCCGCACCACCAAGGACACGGTGGCCTGGGAGCGGGCCCAGCGCATGGGCGTTCGCAGCGCCCAGCGGCAGGTCTTCCTCGACGATGACAAGTCCGAAGCCGAACTCCGCCGCCAGTGGGACCGGGCCCTGGCCCTGGCCCGGCAGGAGGGCCAGGCCATCGTCATCGGCCACATCTACCCCGAGACGGTGGAGGTTCTGGAACGCTGGATTCCCGAGGTCCGCGGTCAGGTTCGTTTCGTGAAGGTGTCCGAACTGGTGCGCTGAGCCGGGATGCATTGCATCAAGAGGCAGCCCTGCCCCAGGATGGAACCAGAAACCCTCGGGAGACGACCATGAGCGAAGCTGCCATCAAGGCCCCACCTCAGCGCCATCCGGCGGGACTGTGGGTGCTGATCTTCACGGAAACCTGGGAACGCTTCAGCCATTACGGCATGCGCGCCCTGCTCATCATCTACCTCACCACGCCCCTGGCCATGGGCGGTCTGGGCCTGGACAAGCCGCGGGCAGCGGCCCTCTTCGGCGGCTACATGCTGTCGATCTACCTCTTCAGCCTCAACGGTGGCCAGATCGCGGATCGCTTCCTGGGTACCAAGCGCACCATCGTGCTGGGTGGCCTCTTCATCGCTGCAGGCCAGTTGCTGCTGCAGGTGAAGAGCCTCAACGGCCTCATCGCCAGCCTGGTGCTGATCGCCATCGGCACCTGCCTGCTGAAGCCCAACATCTCGGCCTCTGTGGGACGCCTCTACACGAAGGAGGATCCCCGCCGGGATGGTGCCTTCACCTTTGAATACATGGGCATCAACATCGGCGCCACCGTGGCTCCGATCATCTGCGGATTCATGGCGGAGAACCCCAAGTTCCACGGGTTCCTGAACTCCATCGGCCTCAACTCCGCAGCCGGCTGGTCCTGGGCCTTCGCCGTGTCCGGTGTGGGCATGCTGCTGGGTCTCGTGAACTTCGTGCTGCGCCGCCACCTCGTGCGGGACGTGAGCCTGCCGGAGGATGCAAAGGAGCCTGGGCCCAAGGGCATCGGGTTCGTGGTGATCATGATCGCCGTGCTGCTGGGCATGGCCTGGATCGTGGTGGGCGCCAACCAGTGGTACGTCCAGCTGCTTCTGGGCGCCGTGGGTGCGGCTGCGATCATGATCGTCAGCCAGATGCTGGTGAATCGAGGCCTCGTTCCCACCCGCGCCAACGCCCCCGTGGCCGCGGGTTCCGCCCCGGAATCCCACGAGCTGTCCAAGGAGGACAAGAACCGCCTGATGGTGGTGGGCATGATGCTGCTCTTCAGCATCTCCTTCTGGTTCGTCTTCCAGCAGGCGGGCAGCACCTTGAGCCTGTTCGCGAAGGAATACACGGACCGCGTGATCGGGGGCTTCGAGATCCCCGCCAGCTGGTTCCAGACCATCAATGCGATCCTGATCGTGAGCCTGGGCCCCCTCTTCGTCTGGATCTGGGCCAAGCGCGCCGGCAAGTTCCCCAGCAGCCCCGTGAAGTTCGCCCTGGGCCTGATGTTTGCCGCCCTCGGGTTCTTCCTGCTGGTGCCCGCCGCCAAGATGGCCCGCCCCATGCCGTCGGATCCCATCCAGCAGGTGAGCATGGGCTGGCTGTTGGGCGTCTACCTGCTCCACACCTTCGGCGAGCTGTGCCTGAGCCCCGTGGGCCTCAGCTATGTGTCCAAGCTGGCTCCCAAGCACCTCACCAGCCAGCTCATGGGCGCCTGGTTCTTCAGTCTTGGCATCGGCGCCTACCTCGCGGGCAAGGCCGCGGGCCTCATGGACAGCGTGCCCCTCTACCAGGTGTTCCTGTACGCGGCCCTGATCGCTCTGGGCATGAGCTTTCTGCTCTGGTTCGTGGTGAGCCGCATCATCTACAAGCTGATGGGCGGGCACAGCTGAGGCTGGCTGGTTCCAACGAAGAAGGGACCCCGCCGGGGTCCCTTCTTCGTTCAACCACCGGTCGGCTACAGGTTCTTCTTCAGGAACTGCCAGGTCTTCCAGTAGCGGAACCACACCTGTTCGGGTGTGCGGGGGCCGTGACCGGCGCCCGGGAGCAGCACCAGTTCGAAGTCCTTGCCGGCCTTCTGCAGGGCATCCACCAGCTGGATCGTGTTCTGGGGATGCACGTTGTCGTCCAGCGTGCCGTGGAAGAGCAGCAGGGCGCCTTCCACGTCCTTGGCCTTGTCCATGATGCGGGTGGCGGCGTAGCCCTCGGGGTTGTCCTTGGGCAGGCCCATGAAGCGCTCGGTGTAGATGCTGTCGTAGAGCCGGTAGTCGGTGACGGGCGCGCCCACGATGCCGGCCTTCCAGGCCTTGCTGTGGGTCAGTGCATAGGCGCTCATGAAGCCGCCGTAGCTCCAGCCGTCGATGGCCACACGGTTCATGTCGGCCCAGCCCTGGGCCTTCAGCCAGGCCAGGCCGTCCAGCTGATCCTCCAGCTCCGTCTGGCCGAGGCGGCGGTAGGCGTGGTGGCCGCTGGCGGTGCCCCGGTTGGAGGCGCTGCGGTTGTCGCAGACCCACACCACGAAGCCCTGCTGGGCCAGGAAGTGGTGCCACGGCAGGTCCCG
>MWBB01000175.1 GCA_002068835.1 Acidobacteria bacterium ADurb.Bin340
GGCCGCCACATCCACCGGAACCTTGCCCACGGCCTGGACGGCATCCACCGCCACCAGGGCACCGGCGCGCCTGGCCCGAACAGCGGCCTCGGCCACGGGAAACCGCACGCCTGTCTCGTTGTTGGCAGCCATCAGCGCCACCATCAGCGTGTCGGGACGCAGGGCCGCTTCCAGTTCCGCAAGATCCAGGCGACCTTCGCCGTCCACGCCCAGAACCGTGATCTCGAATCCCTGGCGCTGGAGCCAGCCCGCCAGAGCCCGCACGGCGCTGTGCTCCACCGCCGTGGTCACCAGATGGCGCTTGGCCGGAAAGGCCTCCGCCGCGCCCCGCAGGGCATGATTGAGGGCTTCGGTGCCCCCGGAGGTGAAGACGATCTCCGCAGGCTGCCCTCCCAGGAGAGCCGCCACCTGGGCCCGGGCCTGCACCAGCGCGCCTTCGGCCTGGAGCCCCAGCACGTGGCTGGAACTGGGATTGCCGTACTGCTCCCGCAGCCAAGGCAGCAGGGCCTCCACCACCTCCGGCGCAGGGCGCGTGGTGGCGTTGTTGTCGAGGTAGATCACTGGTTCCATGCCCCCCTCACCGGAGGCGGAGAAGGACCACTTTGCGGCCTTCGTCCACCACGTCCCAGGCCGCCTGATCGGCGGACGAAACCCGGTTCCACTTCTTGCGTTCAGAAAGCGCCCAGACGGGACGCTCGGGAGCTTCCGCCGCCATCCGGCGGGCCGTGGCATTCAGCGAATGCAGGTCCTCCACGAACCACCGGGCCCGCTCGGGATCCGTCAGCTGGCCGCTGCCGAATTCCAGTTCGCCGGTGCCGCCCACCACCACCACCCGGCGTCCCGTCACGTAGGCGATGCCCTGATGGTAGTAGCCGTGGCTGATCCACTGGGCCTCCGCAGGCGCTTTGCGAACCCGGTGGATCACCGAGCGGTCCGCCCCCACCCACCGCTCCGCAGCCAGGGGCAGCAGCAGCAGGGACACGGCCAGGGCCGCCATCCACCGGGCCGCCGTGAGCCCCTTGGGCCGCAGGGCCCACGCCCCCAGCAGCAGGAAGGCCAGCCCCGCCGCCAGCACCCAGGCCAATCCCCCCGGGGCCTTCAGGGCTCCCGGCGCCGCAAAGAGCAGCAGGGCCCCCAGCAGGATCAGTTCCAGCCCGTGGCGCTTGAGGGAGACCGGTTCCTCCCCTTCCCGCTCCAGGGCGCAGGCCAGGGCCACCATGGGCACCAGGGCCGGCAGGATGTAGGGCGCCAGTTTGGATCCCGAAAGGCTGAAGAACCCCAGGGGCACCAGCACCCCCAGAACCACTGTGGCCACGGTCCACCGGGCCAGGGCGGCCTCCGGCCCCTGGGGGCCCCGACGGCGCAGGACGAAGGCGAGGCCCCGGACGAAGCCCACCACGGATTGGGAAAGCCAGGGCAGCAAGCCCACCGCCAGCACCCCCAGGAAGAACAGCTTGTCCAGGACCGGATTGCGGGAAGCGCGACGGTCGTGGGTGATGCTCGAGAACCGGGCGAAATGCTCGTGGATGAAGAAGAACCGCGCGTGGCCCGGATGGGCCTGCTCCATGGCCACGAACCAGGGCGCCGATATCCCGAGGAACAGGAGCCAGCCCAAGGGATGGAAGCCGGTCCAGAGCACGGCGCGGCGGAGCTTCGGGTCGGCCCAGGCGAAGACGAGGGAGGCCAGCAGGATGCCCCCCAGCAGCACCGGCGCCGCCAGGCCTTTGGTAAGCAGGGCCAGGGCCAGGACCAGGAAAGCGCCCAGGGTCCACAGCAGATGCGCCCGCCCCTGCACCCGGGCCGTCACGGCCTCCACCGCGCAGGCGAGGCTCGCAACGATCAGGGCGCTGAAGAGGGCGTCCAGGGTCAGGGCCTGGGCGCAGAAGAACCCCAGCAGGGCCGAGGCCGCCATGAAGGCCGCCCACACCGGCCGCCGTGCCCCCAGGCGGCGGGCCAGCAGGAAGGCGGCGGCCATGCTCAGCAACGAAGCCAGAGCCAGGGGAAGCCGCGCAGCGGCCGCGCCTGTTCCGAAGAGCTTAAGGCTCACGGCCGTGAGCCAGTACTGGAAGGGCGGCTTCTCGAAGTACAGCACCCCGTTCAGGGTCGGCGTCATCCAGTCGCCCTTGGCCAGCATCTCCAGAGGGATCTGGGCATAGCGCACCTCGTCCGGCTCCCAGAGGGGCCGCAGGAAGAGCGGCAGGACTCCGAGGGCCAGCCAGGCGAGGAGGAACTGCAGGCGTTCGCGGCGGGTCATGGCACCCCTACTCCGTTTCCACCACCTTCTCCAGGGCCTTGTGCTCGTCCACGAAGAAATCCATGGCCTTCTTCAGGCTGGCTTCGATGCCGATCTTCGGATCGAAGCCGAAGGTCTCCTGCATGCGGCGGATGCTGGGGGTGCGGCGCTGCACATCCTGGTAGCCCTTGCCGTAGAAGGTGCCGCTGTGCGTCTCCACCATGGTCCCTTCGGGAATGCCGCGCTCCAGACGGAGGGGGTGGTTCTTCCAGAGCGCGATCATCATCTCCGCGATCTCCCGCACGCTGCGGTCGTTCTCGGGGTTGCCGATGTTGAAGATCCGCCCGTCCGCCTTGCCGCCCTCATTGCGAAGCACGGCCATGAGACCGTCCATCGCATCTTCCACATCGCAGAAGCAGCGCCGGGCGTGGCCGCCATCCACCAGGTTCAGGGGCTCGCCGTTGAACAGGTTCCAGCAGAACTGCGTCACCAGCCGACTGCTGCCCTCCTTGGCCGTGTTGAGGCTGTCCAGGCGCGGGCCCATCCAGTTGAAGGGGCGGAAGAGGGTGAAGCGCAGGTCCTCCTTGGCGCCGTAGGCCCAGATCACGCGGTCCAGGAGCTGCTTGGAGGTGCTATAGATCCAGCGCTGCATGGGGATGGGCCCCGTGACGAGGTTGGAGGTTTCCTCGTCGAAGGCCTCGTCGTCGCACATCCCGTACACCTCGGAGGTGCTGGGGAAGATCACCCGCTTCTTGTACTTCACGCACTGGCGGATGATCCGCAGGTTCTCCTCGAAATCCAGCTCGAACACCCGAAGGGGATCCGTCACGTAGATCTTCGGCGTGGCGATGGCCACCAGGGGCAGCACCACATCGCACTTCTTCACGTGGTACTCGATCCACTCCTTGCTGATGGAGATATCGCCTTCCACGAAAGTGAAGCGCGGATGGTCCAGGTACTCGGCCACCTTGTTGGAGGCCAGATCCATCCCGTAGATCTCCCAGGAGGTGTCCCGCAGGATGCGCTCCGTCAGGTGGGAGCCAATGAAACCATTCACGCCGAGGATGAGAACCTTCACGGAATACTCCAGATCAAGGGAAGGCCCAGTCTAACCCTTCCGGCCCGCTTCGGCGCTGGTGGATCGCCCCTGCGGCGGGCAAACTAACCTGTTGCCCGGCTCTGTCCCCCGGGCCTTTCGGGATGCCATCGCCCATGCCCCTTTCAGCGCCCCTGATCTCTGTTGTCATTCCCGCCAAGAACGAGGTGGAGAACCTTCGCCCCCTGGTGGGCGAGCTGCGCCAAGCCCTCGATGGCGTCTTCGACTACGAGCTGATCTACGTGGATGACGGCAGCACGGACGGCTCCTGGGAAACCCTGGCGGCCCTGAGGTCGGAAGGCTTCGACCGGCTGCGGGCCCTGCGCCATGCCCAGAGCACCGGCCAGAGCTTCGCGGTGCTCACCGGGGCCCGAGCCGCCCGTGGAACCTGGCTGGTGGTGCTGGATGCGGATGGCCAGAACGATCCGGCGGACATCCCCGGGATGCTCAGGTCCGTCATGGAGGCGCACGAGCGGGATGCGAAGGTGGTGGGCGTCATCGGCCACCGGGTGAACCGCCGGGATGACTGGGTGAAGCGCCTCAGCTCCCGCATCGCCAACGGCTTCCGCAACGCCATGCTCAAGGACGGCGTGCCCGATGTGGGCTGCGGCCTGAAGGCCGTGCGCCTCGACTGGTATCTGAAGCTGCCCTGCTTCAACCACATGCACCGCTACATCCCCACCCTCCTCCAGGCCTACGGCGGCATCATGCATGTGCATCCCGTGAACCACCGGCCCCGGGTGGCAGGCGTCTCCAAGTACGGCGTGTGGAACCGCCTCTGGGTTGGCCTGGTGGATGTGCTGGGCGTCTGGTGGCTCAAGCGCCGGGCCAAGGTGGCCACGATCCGGGAAACGCTGCCGTGAGCCCCCTCGACACCCCGATCTCCTGGCTGGCCTGGACCGGCATCCACGTCACGGGCTGGAAGCTCATCGGCTACACCGGCGCAATCATGTTCGGCGGACGCTGGCTGGTGCAGTTCATCGCCTCCAAGCGGGCCGGCAAGCCCGTGATGCCCCGGCTGTTCTGGTACATGAGCATCGTGGGCAGCCTGATGACCCTCAGCTACTTCCTGTTCTCCTCCAAGCAGGATTCCGTGGGCGTGCTGCAGAACCTCTTCCCCGCCTTCACGGCCGGCTACAGCCTCTACCTGGACATCAAGCACCGCGGCTGGCACCGGGACCGGGCCGACCATTGAGGAAAACCCATGATCGATGAGGCGCGCCTGCTGAACGGCCCCGAGGACCGCCGCCGGGCCCTGCTGCTGCTCCTGCTGATGGGCCTGGTGCTCTTCGGCGCGGGCCTCGGCCTGCGGGATCCCTGGCCCGCCGACGAGCCCCGCTTCGCGCTGGTGGCCCGCCAGATGGTCGACAGCGGCCAGTGGCTCTTTCCCATGCGGGGCGGCGAGTTGTACCCGGACAAGCCCCCGATCTTCATGTGGGCCATCGCCCTCTGCTACAAGCTGGTGGGTTCTCTCCGCGTGGCCTTCCTGCTGCCTTCCCTCATGGCGGG
>MWBB01000176.1 GCA_002068835.1 Acidobacteria bacterium ADurb.Bin340
CCTCGCCCGCTGCCAGCGCCTCCACGCCGAGCCCTGCCCAGGCGTCCAGAGGCGCGGAGCGTTGATGGCCCCCGGCCCGGAGGAGAAGCCTTCCTTCCTGGATCGGCCCAACCGTCAGCCAGGCCCCCAGAATGAGCCGGTCGGGCTCCGGCAGCGCCAGGCAGAACCCCGCAGGCTGCCCTCCCCCCCAACCCAGGGCCGCCAGGGTCGGCTGAGGGTGGGTGGTCAGGATGGCCCCCGGACCGGCCACCGCCACCTTGAGGCGTCGCCCCTCCCAATCGAACACCCGGCGCGGCCTGGCGAGGCACGGCAGGAATTCAACCGCATCCCGGGTGGGCGCCAAGGCCTCGGGCAGATCGCCCCGACGATGCCATTTGGCAGCGTAGGCCAAGGCCTGGCGCGCCCGGACCAGCCCCCTGGGCCCTGCGGCCAGGAGGGCCCCCAGCTCCGACGGTACCAGGGCCTGGGCGAGGCCCTCGGGGGCCCCTTCCCCCAGGCGGCGCAGGCGGGCCGCCTCCATCGCCGACAGGTCCACCACCCTCGCGGGGTCCCCCGGCAGAGGAGCCACAAGGCGGGGGTTCCGCCCCTCCCATTCCGCCATTCCAAGCCTGAGCGTGTCCGGGGGAATCGTGGATGCGAGCGACATGGCAACTCCAGGCGGCTTCCATCAGCCTAGTCGACCCCGTCATCCTGCTGGGATGGATGCCGGAACCCGCGCCCCCTGGACCCCCAACCGTCGCTGGGCGGATCCCCTCCTGCTCATGCTGACCCTCCTGACCCTGCTTTTCGCGATGGAAACCCTGGGGCGAAGCCGTGGCTCCAAGGCCCCGGCCGAGCGAATCAGCCTGGCGGGCCGGGCCCTGGAACTCCAGGCGGCCGCCCAGAACCTCCTGACCCCTGGCCGCCCCCTGCCCCGGACTCGAACGCCCCTGCAGGGATGGGATCGGGCCCTGGCTGGCGTGCTTGCCGCCGAGGCGGGAGATGTGGAGCGGGGACGCGCTCTGGCCCTGGAGGGCCCGGTTCTCCCGGGCCCTGGCGAAGCCTTCCGGCAGGCTTGGCAGGCGGCCTACCTGGAAACGGCTCCGGCCTTCCCCCAGGACCTGCAACCCGTGTCCCGAGCCCTGGGCCAGGGCTGGACGGCTCGCCTGATGGAGGCCCGATTGGCGCCGGAGGCCCAGCGTCCGGCCCTCCAGGAGGCCGCCCGCGCCTGGGCTCGGCCAAGACTGTTCGTGTTCGTCCTGGCGGGCCTGCTGGGCACCGTCCTGGCCCTCGGAGGCGTGGTGGCGCTGCCGATGCTGTTCTTCAGCCGACCCAGGACCGCCCCCTCTCTGCCCACCTGGGCCATGCCCTGGCGGGCGGCCCTGCTGGTGCTCCTGCTGTGGTTCCTCGCCCTCCGGCTCTCCGGGGTGGCCGCCTCCCTGGCGCTGGCGGTGATCCCGCTGCCCCGGCCCTGGATCCTGCCCCTGGCCTTCCTCTTCCATGCCGGAGCGGGACTGGGCCTTCTGGCCTGGGCCGAGGGGCGCCCCCTCCGCACCGTCCTGGGCCCGTTCGCCGACGGCAGCCCCCTGCGTTCCCTGGGCTGGGCTGCGGCGTTCCTGGCCGGGGCCGTGGCAGCGGTGATCACCATCGCCCTGGCCCTGGCCCCCCTCATGGGCCCCGGCGAACCGCCCCAGCGGGAGTTGATGGACCTGATCGGCGGAACCCAAGGCCTGGGCAGCGCCCTGGCCCTTTTCATCACGGTGGCCGTGCTGGCGCCGGTCTTCGAAGAGATCCTCTTCCGGGGCTTCCTGCTGCCCTGGCTCCAGCCCCGCCTGGCAGCCCGGTGGGGGCTCCGCTGGGGCACCTTCGCGGCCCTGCTGCTGACCGCCCTGGCCTTCGGGGCCATGCACCTCCAGCCTCGGGGCCTGCACGTCCTCAGCACCCTCGGACTGATGCTGGGCTGGGCCGTGGTCCGCACCGGAGATCTGCGCACGGCCATCCTGGTCCACGGGGCCTGGAACGGCGGCATCTTCCTGCTGGTGCGATCCCTGGCCTGATTCCTACGGCTTCACGCCCGACATGATCGGGTGCAGATAGCCATAGAGCCACCAGAAGATCTGGCCGAACACCAGGATGGCGACGATCCACTTCAGGAGGGTCTTGGGCTCCAGCCCCTTCTCGGGCTCTGGAGGGTGGGCCCCTGGGAAGCCCCCCGGAGGGGGAACGCCGACACGGGTGGCTGTGGCTTCGGGATCCAGATGGATCCTGGGGACTGCGGGTTGGGGCGCCAGCACCGGCCGTCCGGCCGTGCTTCGACCGCTGGCGGAACCGCGGACGCTCGCAAGGTTGGTGGAACCCGAATCCACCCCCGCCTGGGGCCGAGGCCGGGAACGGCGCAGGGGAACGATATCCCCGGCGTGGTCATCGTGGCGGAAGAGTTCTTCCACCCGCAGGCGGGCCGCCGCGTCCAGCGGGTGGTGGTCCACCAGGGCCACGATGAACTCCATGAGGGTCTCGAAGCGCTCGTCCGGGTCGGCAGCCAGGGCCTTGCGGAAAACGTTCGCCACATCACCGCTCATCCCTGGCGGGACGGCCACGGGTTCGTGGAGCACGTGGCTGATCACGGCGGCCACCGTGTTGCCCGGATGGGGCAGCTGGCCCGTCAGCAGCTCGAAGGCCGTCACGGCAAACGCGTAGCGGTCGGAACTGGGGGTGGGCTCGGCCCCCTTCAGCAGTTCAGGAGCGCTGTAGGCAGGGCTGCCCAGGAACTCCCCCTGGGCCGTGAGGCGGGGCGCCATGGTCTTGGCGATGCCGAAGTCCATGAGCTTCACCCGGCCATCCTCGCTGACCAGGATGTTGTCCGGCTTCACGTCCCGGTGGACGATGGCGTGGCGGTGGGCAGCCCGCAGCGCCCGCATGGCCTGGACCAGGATGCCCAGCCGCGTCTCCACCTCCAGGGAATTCTCCCGGATGTGTTTGCCCAGGCTCTGGCCTTCCACGAACTCCATGGCAAGAAAGGGTCCATAGCCTTCTTCCTCGCCCACATCGTAGACCGTCACGATGTTGGGGTGGTTCAACTGGGCGCTGATCTCGGCCTCGCGCTTGAATCGGTCCAGCGCAAGGTCGCGCTCCTCGCCCACCGCCCGCACGACCTTGATGGCCAGACGGCGCTTGAGCAGCGGGTCCTCGGCCAGGTACACCGTGCCCATCGCCCCTTGGCCCAGGGGCCGCTGGACGAGGTAGCGTCCGATGTTTTTGGGATGTTCAGGCATCGTGGGACCGATAACCCCCATCATAGCCACGGAACCGGCGTGGGCGCCGACCGTAAATCCTCCATCGTCCAGGGGATCCACCGGCTGGAATTCCGCCTCGGCTAGAATGTTCGTTTTGCCGGAAGGGGTCTTCCGGCCGATCCGGGAGTTCCATGGCCGCCCTCATCGAAGCCAACGAAATCAAGCGGAAGATGTTCTTCGAGCTCGAAGGCGTTCCCTACCACTGTCTGGATGTCGAAATCTCCACGCCCACGGCCCGGGGCGGCCAGACCCTGGTGCGGCTGAAGATGCGCAACCTCCTGACCCGCGCGGTCTTCGACAAGACCTTCAAGGCCGGCGACAAGTTCAGCGAACCGGACCTTGCGCTGGTGCCCGCCAGCTTCCTGTATGCCGATGGCGAAGGCGCCCATTTCATGGATCAGGAAAGCTACGAAACCCACACCCTGGGCGAAGCCATGATCGGCGATGCCCTGGACTACCTCGTGGAAGGCCAGATCATCCAGGTCCAGAAGTTCAACGGCAATCCCATCGGCGTACAGCTCCCCACCCATGTGGAGCTGACGATCACCTACACCGAGCCCGGCAGCCGGGGCGACACCGCCAGCGGCAACGTGACCAAGCCCGCCAAGCTGGAAACGGGCCTGGAGATCAAGGTGCCCCTCTTCATCAAGGAGGGCGAGAAGGTGAAGGTGAGCACCGAAACCGGAGAATTCGCGGGCCGCGCCTGATGCGCAAGTACCGCCTGGGGCAGAGCCGCAACGCCCAGGACCTGGACAGCCCCGAGGCCTACGCCCGGGAAGGACGGGCCCAGAGCAAGCGGCGGCAGCAGTCGGCGGAACGCCTTCAGACCCACATCGAGGCCCACGACGCCGACAGCCTGCTGCGCCTGCCCGACGAGGCCCCCTGGGCCCATCTCGCCGAAGCGACCCTGGTGCAGCGGCACAGCCAATGGGTGGATCTGGAACTTCCGGACCGCACGCCCCTGCGCGCGACGCTCGCCGGCAAGCTCAAGGGCGTCAAGCTCGTGTGCGGCGATCGGGTGCGCTACAGTCCCGTGCCGGTGGAGGCCGTGGACGCCCGCCTGCCCCAGGCCCAGGTGGTCGCCATCCGCCCCCGCATCACCCTCCTGAAGCGGGGCGGCATCGACGACCGGGAGCCCTGGCAGCTCATGGCCGCCAATGCCGACGAACTCTGGGTCTGCGCCGCCGTGGTGGATCCGCCCCTGCGGCCCGGGCTCCTGGAACGGGCCTACGCCCTGGCCCTGGAGGCTGGCATGGGTTTCCGCATCGTGGTCACGAAGCGAGACCGGGCCAGCGTCCAGGACACCCTGCCGGAGCTGGATGCCTTCCGGGACATGGACCTCCCCATCCACGAAACCAGTGCCCAGCGGGGCGAGGGCCTGGAAGAACTGCGCGGTCTGCTGGCGGGCCGCACCGTGGCCGTGGACTTCGCCACCTTGTTTCAGGACGTGCTGACGCAGTTCGACACACAGCCGGACGACTTCTCGCCGCAGCGGGTGCAGGACGAGCTGGTCGGCCAGATGGCCGAGCTGCTGGA
>MWBB01000177.1 GCA_002068835.1 Acidobacteria bacterium ADurb.Bin340
GGCCACCGTCAACGGCCGTCCCGCCGGTCTGGTGCGGGTGGACCTGGAAGGTCGCTGGCAGGGCACCCTGCTCCGTGCCCGAACGGCCCTGGCCCGCAAGTCCGTGCCCAACGAAGACCAGCTGGAAGCCCATCCCTTCGAAGGCACCCCACCGCCCGGGGCCCTCACGGCCTTTCCCGAAGGCTTCCGACTCCGCATCCCTGTCGGAGTGGGCAAGGTGCTCACCCGCGCGGACCTGGAACCCATTCCCCTCGTGGCCACGGGGGAACCCGTGCGGGTCACCCTCGCCTGGGAACCGCTCACGATCACCGCCGAAGCCACGGCCCGAAGCCAGGGGTGCCTGGGGGACACCATCCGGGTGGAACTGCCCACCCGGCGCACGATCCTGGCGAAGGTCACGGGCCCCGGGCAGGCTCGCGTGGACTGGTCCCGGCCCTGATTCCGCTTGGGAGATCGGACCGGCTGCCGTAGGCTGGAGCCTCAGCGAGGAGCGCCACCATGGCCCACGACGAGCATGTCCACGGACCCGACTGCAACCATGAGGACGATCACGAAATCGAAGTGGTCGAGCTCGAAGACGAGAACGGCGAGAAGGAAGAGTTCGCGATCCTCGACGAGGTGGATTTCGAGGACCGCCACTTCTGCATCATGGCGCCCCTGGCGGAGGTCCAGGCCTTCAGCGAGCAGGGCGAGGATGCCGAGGACGGCCAGCTGAGCATCGAGATCTTCGAAGTCCAGGGCGACAACTTCAGCATCGTGGACGACGAGGATCTGGCCAAGCGCCTGCTGGCCCACATCGACCAGATCTCCGAAGACCTCGAGGACGAAAAGGACTGACCCGATCCCCCCTGCGAAGGCCCCCGGCGCAGACCGCCGGGGGCCTTCGTGTCATGCTGGATCCATGGGCCAGGACACCGTCTCCTTCCAGGGCCGGATCCTCTTCCTCAGCGAGGATCCCGATGTGATGCGGCGGCAGCTCGCCGGGGAGGATCTGCCCCTGCCGGAAGCCTTGCCGCTCCGGGACCAGATCAGCACGGACGAGATCACCCCCTCCTGGGTCTGCTACTTCTTCGACAACCGCCTGGGGGACTTCCCCTACATCGGCCTGAAGTGCGGCGCCACGTTCCCGGTGGGCGAAGGTTCGGTGCGGCGCGGGGGATTCATCGCCTCGGTTGCAGGCAAGCGGCGCGGCAAGGGCTCCAGCCGGGAGGCAAGCCCCTACGCCGAATGGTGCGCAGGCATCCGTCTGGTGCTGGCGGAGAGCTTCGAACGCATCTACCAGCAGAATTGCCAGAACCTGGGCCTCTTCACCAGCACGGACCTGGGCCTGATCGAGCGCCTCCGGCGCGGCGAAGCCATCCCCCTTTCGACCTTCACCGAGGGGTTGGATCCCATCACCGCGGCGGTGGTGGAGCGCGGTGGACTCTTCGCCTTCAACAAGGCACGGCTGGCTGGCAACCTCACCGTGGCCCTGCCGGCCCACGGACGGCGCCCCATGACCTTGGCCGAAAAGATCCTGGCCCGGGCGGCGGTGACGGACCCCACCACCGGTGCCATGGGCCTACCCTTCGTGAAACCCGGCGATGGGCTGTTCGTGAAGGCGGACTGGCGCTTCTCCCACGAATACGTCACCCCCATGGCCGCCAGCTTCCTGGCGGAAGCCCTCGGCCCCAACGTGAAGCTGAAGGATCCCGGCCGCATCCTGGCCTTCCGGGACCACCTGAACTACCTGGACCGGGTGATGACCGAGGAACGCCAGGCCCAGGGCCTGCTGGAGGTGGCCCATCGCCTCAAGAAGCACCAGGAGGACTTCTGCGCCCGCCACGGCATCCGCCTCCACGGCGAGCAGCCCGATGGCGCCGCCGAAGGCATCTGCCACGCGCTCATGGCCGACCGCTACGTCCTGCCAGGGGAAGTGGTGGTGGGCACCGACTCCCACACGCCCCACAGCGGCGCCCTGGGCTGCCTGGCCTTCGGCGTGGGCACCACGGACATCGCCAATGCCTGGATCACGGGCGATGTGCGGGTCGCCGTGCCGCCGACCCTGCGGGTACGCCTCCTGGGCCGCCTGCGGCCGGGGGTTTCCGCCAAGGACCTGGTTCTCCATCTGCTGCGCCAGCCCTTCATCCGGGAAGGCGGCGCCCTGGGCCATGTGGTGGAGTACCAGGGCGAGGCCCTGGCGGACCTGAACATCGACGAGCGGGCCACCCTCACCAACATGGCCGCGGAGATCGGCGGCTTCACGGGACTGGTCGCGCCGGATGCCCAGACGGTGCGCTACCTCTGGGAGCGCCGCCGCCTGGATGTGCGCCTCGAAGACTGGATGCAGGGCGATCCGGATGCCGAGTACGCCCAAACCCTTGAGGTGCAGTGCGATGAACTGGGCCCCATGCTGGCCGCCCCTGGCGACCCGGGCAACGGCGTGGCTCTGGCGGAGCTGGCGGAACCACCCCGCATCGATATCGCCTACGCGGGCAGCTGCACCGGCGGCAAACGGGAGGATCTGGCCCGCATCCACGAGGTGGTCCGCTGGGCCCTGGACCACGGCCTGCGTCTTCCGCTCCACGTGCAGTTCTTCATCCAGTTCGGCAGCGAGGATGTGCGCCGTCACGCCATCCAGCAGGGCTGGATCAGCGCCTTCGAGGAGGCCGGCGCCCGGCTCCTGGGGCCCGGCTGTGGGGCCTGCATCAATGCGGGCCCCGGCGTGAGCACCCATGCGGATCAGGTGACCGTCAGCGCCGTGAACCGCAACTTCCCGGGGCGGAGCGGCCCCGGCCAGGTCTGGCTGGCCAGCCCGGCCACCGTGGCTGCCAGCGCTTTCGCAGGGCGCCTGTGCGGTTTCGAGGCCCTCAGGACCCGGTCCCGCTGAACGAGATCCACCCAGCGCCGTGGGATCATGGGGCATGACCCGCCCCGCCTCCCTCCGCGCCACGATGACCGCCCTGCGCGACCCGCAGCACGGCTGCCCCTGGGACCTCCAGCAGGACCACACCAGCCTCGCCCGCTACCTGCGCGAAGAGGCCGCCGAAACCCTGGATGCCCTGGCGGCCCTGGTGCCGGGCGATGCGGAAAAGGAGCGCCACCTGCGCGAGGAGCTGGGGGACCTGTGGCTGCAGATCTGCTTCCATGCCCAGCTCGCGTCCGAGCGCGGCGCCTGGGATCTGCACGATGTGGAGCGGGATGTGGTGGACAAGCTGGTGCGCCGCCATCCCCATGTGTTCGGGGAGGCTTCGGTCGACGGCGCAGAGGAAGTCCTGGTGAACTGGGCCGAGATCAAACGGGGCGAGAAGGCGGCCCGGGGCGCGGGCCATGAGCCGCGCCTGCTGGAAACCATCCCCGCCAGCCTTTCGCCGCTGGAGGAAGCCCTGGAGATCGGCCGCCGCTGCGCCAAGGTGGGCTTCGAATGGAAGGATCTCGACGGCGTGCTCGACAAGGTGGCCGAAGAGGTGGCGGAACTCCAGGCGGAATCGGATCCCGAGCGCGTGGAGGCGGAATTCGGCGATGTGCTCTTCAGTCTGGTGCAGTGGGCCCGGAAGAAGGGGCTGGATCCGGACCGGGCCCTGCGGCGCCAGATGGTGCGGTTCAGGGCGCGCTTCCAGGCCGTCGAAGACCATGCCCTGGGCCACGGCGGCTGGGAGCGGCAGGACCTGGAAAGCATGGAGGGCGCCTGGCAGGCCGCAAAACGCATGGAATCGCGATGACCCGCCTGCCCTTCTACATCGTGACCCTCAGCCACGAGGACTGGGAGGTTGCGGAAGCCTGCGCCCGCCGCCTGCCCTCCGAAGCCCTGCCGGAGCTTCGGCTCGATCTGTTCCCGGATCATGATCCTGCCGTCCTGGTGGACGCCCTGCATCGGCGATGCCTGGTGTCCTGTCGGCGTCGATCCGAAGGGGGCCGCTGGCCCGACGAGGATGAGCGTGCGCGCATGGAACGCCTGCTGGCAGCGGTGGAAGCCCGTCCCGCCTGGGTGGATCTGGAATGGGACCTCCCCGTTCCCCACGAGCTCACCCAGCATCGCACCCACGTGAACCTGCTGCGCTCGGTGCATGTGGCGCCCGGCGTCTTCGACCTGCCCCAGCGGCTGGAGGATCTGCCGCACGGCGAAGCCTACAAGTGGGTGGGCCACGCCGGCCGCCTGGCCGACAACGCCCGACTGAAGGCCAGCCTCGCGTGGGCCCGGGACCACCGCATCACCCTCAGCGCCTTCCTCATGGGGCCAAGGGGCCTCCCGAGCCGCGCCCTCCAGGGGGCCTGGGGCGGCGCCTTCACCTACGCCGCGCCCGACGATGGCCCTCCGGCGGCTCCGGGCCAGGTGAGCCTCGGAACCCTGCGGGCCTGGCGCTGCCATCGCCTGGGACGCGGAACGGGCCTCTGCGGCGTGCTCGGCCATCCCGTGCTGCACTCCCGGGGCCCGGCCTTCCACAACCCCCGTTTCCAGCAGGCATTCAAGGACCTGCTGTACCTGCCCCTGGATGCGGAAGACGCCGCCGAAGCCCTGGAGGCGATGGAAGCGCTTGGGGTGCTGGGCGCCAGCCTCACCATGCCCCTGAAGGAGACGGTCCCGGCGGCCCTGGGCCTGCCCGGCCCCCTGAACACCCTCTGGCGCCGTACGCCGGAAGCCCCCTGGCGGCAGGCCAACACGGATGCCGAAAGCCTGATGGAAGCGCTGGCCCAGCAGCCGGGCGGCCCCGTGCTGCTCCTGGGGGACGGCGGCGTGGCTGCCGCCAGCCGGGCAGTGCTGGAGGCCGCCCGGCGCCCGGTGCTCCAGGTCTCCCGAAGGA
>MWBB01000178.1 GCA_002068835.1 Acidobacteria bacterium ADurb.Bin340
CCGCCGCACTGGGAGCACTCGTCACGGTCACCGTGGCCTGGGCGCTCCGGGTGCCTGAGGGGTTGGTGGCCGTCAGGGTGTAGGTGGTGGAGGCTGCCGGAGTCACCGCGCGGCTGGATCCCGTCACCGCCCCGATGCCTGGATCCAGGGTGAGGCCCGTGGCTCCGGTCACCGTCCAGGAAAGCACGGAACTCTGGCCAGGAGCGATGGAGGCAGGCGATGCGGTGAACCCGCTCAAGATCGGAGCCGTACCGGAAGGATCGGATCCGAGTGTCACCCCGCCCCCGCATCCGATCGCCCCCAGGCCGAGGGTGACGCTGAGGGTTGTTCCGATGACCGCCTGCGACAGGGATCTGGGCCGCATCGATCGAACCTTGACAAGGCAACACCAACAGAATCTGGACATAGGGAGTTTTCTCCAGGACGTACCGGCCCGAATTGCCATCCCTGTGCCAACCCCTTGGACGTCAGGCCAGCTCCGCCCGCAGGAAGTGCGGACCCGCTTCGGTGATGCGAGCCTGCACCAGCTCTCCGAAGGGCAATGCGCGCTCCGCGGCAGAAGCCAACTTCACGTTCACCCACTCGCCGGTGCGGGCCAGCCAGCAGCCCCCTTCGTCCGCACCGCGGCTCTCCACCCGCACGGACAGGGTGCGTCCCACGAAGCGCTGGTGGGCGGCCCAGGTGAGCTCGCCCTGCCGGGCCTGGAGCCGGGCCAGCCGCTCCGATTTCTCCTCCGCCGGCAGGTCGTCCTTCAGGCGAAGGGCCGGGGTGTGGGGACGGGGACTGTAGATGAAGCTGAAGGAGGCCTCGAAACCCACCCGATCCAGCATGCCCAGGGTTTCTTCGAAGTCCGACTCCGTCTCGCCCGGGAATCCCACGATGAAATCCGTGGAGAGATGCAGCCGCGAACGGCCTTCCCCCAGGTAGCCGAGGCGTTCCAGATACTGCTCCACCGTGTATTCCCGGCGCATGCGCCGCAGCACCGCGTTGCTGCCGCTCTGGAGGGGAAGATGGAGGAAGGGCGCCACCTTGGGCTCGGAAACAAGGACCTCGGCCAGTTCCCGGGTGAAGTTCATGGGATGGCTGGTGGTGAAGCGGATCCACTCCAGCCCCTCCACCTGGGCCACGCGGGTCAGCAGCTCCGCGAACGTGCATCCCCCCACATAGCTGTTCACGTTCTGGCCCAGCAGCTCCACCTCCCGGTAGCCGCGCTCCACCAGCATCCGCACCTCGGCCAGGATGTCGGCCACGGGCCGGCTGCGCTCGGCGCCCCGGGTGCCCGGCACCACGCAGTAGGTGCAGGCGTGGTTGCAGCCCTCCATGATCGTCACCAGGGCCTTGGCTCCGCTGGAGCGACGGGTGACCTCGGGCGGAAAGAGGTGGTTGTCCGGGTACTCGCCGGTGTCGATCAGGCGGGCCTTCCCGGCGCGGGCTTCGGCCACCAGCCTGGGGAGCTGCTGCAGGGCCTGGGTGCCCAGCACGAGATCCACCTGGGGCGCCCGGCGGAAGATATCCTCCCGATCCTGCTGGGCCAGGCAGCCCGTCACGCCGATGATCAGCGGCCGCTGGGCCTTTTCCTCCTTCAGCCGGCCCAGTTCGGACCAGACCTTGTGCACCGCCTTCTCCCGGATGGAGCAGGTGTTCAGCAGCACCAGATCCGCCTCGTCGCGGCTGCGGGCCGGAAGGTACCCCTCCAGCTGGAGCAGGCCCGACAGCTTCTCGCTGTCGTGGTCGTTCATCTGGCATCCCCAGGTCTCGATGTAGAACTTCACGCGATCTCTCCGTTCAACCAGTCTACTGTCCGTCGCCGTGGGGCCTGGACCGGGGCAAATTGCGCGCGAAATGTTTGGCGCAGGATTTTCCTGACCGGGGCATGTTCAACCCAGCGATTTCCCCGCCGTCCGGAGCGGGCCCCCGGCCCCCTGGGCCCGAAAGGCCCCCTTCCTCCGGTTTCGCATCGGCCTTGAGCGAGGCTCGCCAGGCCCTGGAACCCACGCCGGATCCTCGGGACGAGGCCGCAGCCCTTCAGGAGAAGTTCCGCATCCTCTACCGGCTTTCCCTGGGGCTGGTGGACCCTGCCCTGCTGAAGGCGAAGGAAGGAGGCGAAGCCCCCGCAGGCCCCGCCCGGATGGAGGTGGAGACCCTGAAACAGCTGCTTCGCCGCCTGCTGCGCGGCGGAGCAGCCGAGGGGCGGTCCGACGATCCCCAGGAGCCGAGCCTGAGCGCGCTTTTCCAGGCGCTGCCTTCGGAGATCCGCAACCTCCTCCTGCGCGCCTTTCCCTGGCTCCAGAAGGCCCTTCAGATGGAAGCCCAGCGGAGCTGAGCACCCTTCCCAGTACACAACGAGGCCCCGCGGACACGGGGCCTCGTTGTGCAGCCTGGATCAGATCAATACATGTCTTCCATGCCGCCCATGCCGGGGGCGCCGCCCATGGGGGCAGCAGGCTTGGGCTCGGGGATCTCGGTGATGATCGCCTCGGTGGTGAGCATCATCGCGGCCACGGAGGCGGCGTTGGTGAGGGCGGACTTGGTCACCTTGGCGGGATCGATCACGCCGAACGCAACCATGTCACCAAACTCGGTGGTGGCGGCGTTGTAGCCGAAGTTGCCCTTCTCGTCCTTGATGCGGTTGACGATGACGGAACCCTCGACGCCGGCGTTGGCGGCGATCTGCTTGGCGGGCTCCACCAGGGCCTTCTTCACGATGTCCACGCCGGTGGCCTGGTCGCCGGTGACCTTCAGGGCCTCCAGCTTGGCCAGGGCGCGGATCAGGGCCACGCCGCCGCCGGGGACGATGCCATCCTCGACCGCCGCCTTGGTGGCGTGCATGGCGTCTTCCACACGGGCCTTCTTCTCCTTCATCTCGGTCTCGGAGGCCGCACCCACCTTGATGACGGCCACGCCGCCCACGAGCTTGGCGAGACGCTCCTGGAGCTTCTCCTTGTCGTAGTCGGAGGTGCTCTGCTCGATCTGGCTGCGGATCTGCTTCACGCGGCCCTGGATCGCCTCGGGCTTGCCGGCGCCCTCGATGATGGTGGTGTTCTCCTTGTCGATGACCACCTTCTTGGCGGTGCCGAGGTCGGAGATCTGCAGGTTCTCAAGCTTGAGGCCCAGATCCTCGGTGATGGTCTGGAGATTCAGCATCAACTGAGTGTCCGAGCCGATGAACTGTCCGATCTCATCGACGAGGAAGATGACACGGGCATTGTTGCCGCGCCCGTCGAGATACTCTTTCACACGCTTGGCGAATGCCTCGGGGGACAGGGTGATGTTCTTTTCACTTTTGTCGAACCAGTCTTTCGCCGCATCCAAGGACATTCCGGTAGCGTTTGCGAGAGATTCAGTGATCTCGTCACCGTTCAATGCCCATGCGTCACGCTCGTTCTTCCAGTCACTTCCAGAGCGTTCCTTGAAAGCGGCATGGAACGCGTCGAGTTTGCCTTTGCTCTGGAGATACCTCTCCAACTCTGCGATGTGGGGGGCTTCGCCGCAGAACCCCTGAAGCTCGTAGAAGACCTTCCAGAACACCTTCATCAGCCGTTCCTGCCCGTCGCGGGGGTCGGCTTTGGAGTCGATGTTGAACAGAACGACATCAGCACCGGCTTGAGCAGACCGGGTGACGTCGGCAAGAAGCATGGGGTCTGATCCGAGCTTCGTCTTGAAGAACGCGATTGCCGGTCGTTCTTCCTGCTTGTCGGGATTGTGTGCCTTTCGGTTGGCAAGAATGTAGGAGAGGATTTTCAAGAAGTGTGATTTACCGGAGCCGAAGAAGCCGGAGATCCAGACTCCCATGCGACCGCTCAGGGTTGGATCGGCGCGGTTTCCAATGGACTTCCCGTATGAATCGAAGAAGAGCCGGAAATACTTGTCCAGTTCGCGAGTAATGACATATTCATCGAGTTCCTGCCAGACGATGGCTTCGTCCTGCTGGTCGGCTTTGACAACACCGTTGATCGGGCGGAACAGATCCTTGCTGAAGATGTCTTTGATATTCATTGATGTTCTCTCTCTTCGTGTGTGTGACGCCTACGGCACCAACCGGAACGCGCGATAGTAGTTGTTATCTGAAAGCCTGCCGAACAGCCTCAGAGACTGCATATCATATTTGCCCGGATAAAATACTATGAGGGGAACCCGTCCCATGATGCGAGGGAGGTTGTTGAGCAGCCCATGACTGCGGATAAGGGGATACGCACTGCCCACGCCGCTGACGAGAACGAGGTCGTAGGATTGCGGCTTAACACACTGGCCGAACCAATCAGCGAGTTTTTCTACGTGGAGCGGTGACTGGAGGGCTTTCAGCAGCTCCGTGTCTCCCTTCTCTCGCTCGATTTTCAGGGCTTTATCGAGGAGATTCCGTGACTTGAGGTAGTCTATGACCAACTCGAACAGGTTGACGTGCTTCACCTTGATGTCTGAATGCTTCTTTTCAAGCTGTTTCAGGAGGTGTGTTATGTGTTCCCGGACTTCAAGCTCATTCTCAGGAGGATAATCGAATATATAGAACCCGATTTCATTCCCGAGCCCGGTATTGGTAAGCAGTTCCGGCGAGGTCAGGCGCGGAAGGATCTGATTCAGCCGCTTTTCCATTTCTGTTTTCATGATAAGTCCAAGCACTTCAGTATGTAGGTTTCATCACGGTTCTGGAGGTATGAGGCTACCTCAGGGGAGAGAAAAAAGGGAATGAACTTCCGGCTTCTGGAATTGTCGATGATACCAGCCTCGGCGAGAATTTTGTGTGT
>MWBB01000179.1 GCA_002068835.1 Acidobacteria bacterium ADurb.Bin340
CGGGAGATCGGCGCTTCGCGGTAGAAGGCTTCGATGCGGTGGTAGAGGTGCCCCATGTCGCCCCGGGCCCGTTCCAGCCGGGCGGTGGTGCGCACGATGCCCGCGTAGTTCCAGAGGGTGCTGCGGATGTTCATGCGGTCCTGCTCCAGCAGGAGGGGATCGGGATCGCGCCCGGTGGCGCCCTTCCAGTCCCGCAGGGAGGAGGCCTGGGGCGGGTGGGCGCCCGGCAGGTCCGCCACGGCGGCTTCGGCGGACCGCCAACCCCACAGGAGCCCTTCCAGCAGGCTGGTGGAGGCCAGGCGGTTGGCGCCGTGCAGGCCGGTGCAGGCCACTTCGCCCGCGGCGAAGAGGCCCGCCAGGCTGGTGCGACCATCCAGGTCCACGGCCACGCCGCCGCAGAAGTAGTGGGCGGCGGGAACCACGGGAATGGGCTGGCTGGCGGGTTCCAGGCCCTCGGCACGGCAGGTCTGGACCACGGTGGGAAAACGGGCCTCCAGGTCCAGGGTGCGGGCCACCGGAGACAGGTCCAGGAAGACGTTGGATTCCCCGCTGGAGGCCATTTCCTGGAAGATGGCCCGGGCCACCACATCCCGGGGGGCCAGTTCCATGTGCTCGGGATCCACGGCGCTCATGAAGCGCTGGCCCTTGCGGTTGACCAGATGGGCGCCTTCGCCCCGCAGGGCTTCGGTGAGCAGGGTGCGGGGCTTGTGGGGGATGTAGAGGGTGGTGGGGTGGAACTGGAGGTACTCGCAGTTCACGATGCGGGCGCTGGCCCGGTAGGCCGCGGCAAGGCCATCCCCCGTGGCGCCGGCGGGGTTGCTGGTGTGCAGGTAGAGGTAGCCCAGGCCGCCGGTTGCCAGGATGGTGCGCCGGGCCATGACCCGCTGCACCGCGCGGGTGGTGTTGTCCAGCAGGAAGGCGCCCCAGACCTGGATGGGATCGTAGACGCGGCGCGGGTCCAGGCTGTGGTGGGGCACGGTGAGCAGGTCCACCAGGGTGTGGCCTTCCAGCACCCGGATGCGCGGATGGGCCCTCAGGGCCTCGGTGAGGGCGCCCTGGATCGCCCGTCCGGTGGCGTCCTTCACGTGGTAGATGCGCCGGGCGGAATGGGCCGCTTCGGCGGTGATGGCAGGCTCGCCTTCATCTGTGAGATCGAAGGGCACACCCAGGCGCTTCCACAGGAAGTCCATGCAGAGCTGGGGCCCCTCCTCCGCCAGGAGGCGCACCGCTTCGGGGCGGCACAGGCCGGCACCGGCGGCTTCGATGTCTGCGGCGAGCTTGTCCGGCGAATCTCCGAAGCTCTCCGGAGGTTTTCCCACAATGCCGCCCTGGGCATAGGTGGTGTTGGATTCCCCCAAGGGATCCTTGGCCACCACCAGCACTTCGGCCCCCAGGTCCGCCGCCCGGAGGGCTGCGGTGCATCCGGCGATGCCGGCGCCCAGCACAAGGACATCCACGGTCATGGCAACCACTCCCATTCGGGTCGAGGCAGGGTCCAGAGGGGGGCCTGATCGGCTCCGGGCTCCTGGTCCCGGAGCCAGGCCAACCGCTGGTTCATGGCCTGGAGCGCGCCTTCGAAGCCGATGCGTCCCCAGGGCGTCTTCAAAATGCCTTCCAAGGGCTCCAGCAGTTCCTGGGCCTCCGGCCACAGGGCCAGCATCCCGGGTCCGTTGGCGACCTGCTGATGGAAGAACCCGGCCGTCATCAGGATGAGGCCCTGGAGGCCGTCCCGGGTCTCCCCCGCGGCCTCGTTCCACAGGGGTTCCAGGGCATCGTGGGCTTCGTGGAAGAGGGCGGTGTTGAACAGGGTTGCGCTCGCAGCCAGGCGATAGCGGTCATCCAGGGGCTGCCCGGTCAGGGCCAGGAGCATGACGCCGCAGCGCAAGCTCACGGGTTCCGCCAGGGGCTCCCAGAGGCGGTGGGGCAGCCATCCCCCCGGAGCGCGGTCGGCGGTATCGGGAAAGGCATCCAGGGCTTCGCGCCAGGCCCTCTCCGGGTCGTGGCAGCCGAGCGCGGCCAGGGTGCGCCCCCCTTCCCGCAGCAGGATCTCCAGGGGCATCCCCTCGGGATGGACCTCCCGCAGGCGGGGAGAGCCCAGCACCATGGGCCAGACGAGGTGCAGCCGCGCTGCGGGCTCCTCCAGGGCTCTCTCCAGCCGAACGCGCAGGAAGCGCATCACCGGGTGGGGCAGCCGGGCCTGGGGCGCCCAGTGGGCGGGAGCGGTGGCGCAGGTCATGGCACCAGTGTGCCCAGATCCAGGAAGGCTTCGAGGGGACGCAGGTCGAAATTCGTCAGCATCCGGCGCAGACGTGGGCCGTATCCCCGAAGGCCTGCCCGGTGGCTCCAGCGGTGGCCGAAGGGAACATCCGCCGGCAGGTCCGGCTGATCCTCGTCCAGCTCCCAGGGGTGGATCACCAGGGGCGTTCCCGCCGCAGCCTGGGCCTTGAGGCGGAGCTGTCGACGCAACCAGGCTTCCGGAAGCGTGCGCATTCCCCAGCCCCACAGCGGCACGCTCCAGGCGCCCTTCCCCACCACGGGCGGAGGAAAGACCTCCAGCCCATCGGGCCGCCGATGGCGCTGCCTCGGCCAGCCCGGATCCCCCAGCACCGCCAGGGGCGCCCGTGAACTGTCGTAGCGGAAGCCGCTCGCCCGCACATCCTCCAGGAAGCCATCCGCCGATCCCCTCAGGCTCCATTCGGGGGCGCGGAAGCCCAGCACCGGCGCGCCGCAGAGATCCTCCAGGCGGGCCTTGCCCTCCTCCAGCCAGCGCAGGAAGGCCGGACGCTCCTGGTCGCAGGCCCGGGTGTGGTCCAGGCCATGGAGGGCGATGGCGTGGCCCTGGGCCTGGATGCGGCGCAGCAGCTCCGGATGGCGCTGGGCCTGATCCACCAGGCAGAACCAGGTGCCCTTGGCCTGGAGATCCTCGCACAACGCCAGGGCGAGATCCGTGGCCCGGGCCAGCCGGTCCTCGAAACGGGAAGCCTCAGAGAAGCCCGGCAGGCAGAGCTGCCACCAGTCCTCCCAGTCGAAGCTCAGGGGCAGGCTTGGCGCGTGCACCTCAGGTGAAATTCCGCTCGGAGAGGCTGATGAACTCCAGGGCGAAGTCATCCAGTTCCGTCTGCCACTGCTTGAGCTGGCCCTGGAAGAAGTTGTAGGCCATGAGGGCGGGGATGGCCGCCACCAGGCCGATGGCCGTGGCCACCAGGGCTTCGGAGATGGGAATGGCCACCGTGGCCAGGCTGGCGTTGCCCGTGGTGCCGATGCCCTTGAAGGCATCGATGATGCCCCACACGGTGCCGAACAGGCCCACGAAGGGGCTCACGGCGGCGATGGTGGCCAGGATGCCCAGGCCCTTCTCCATGCGCCCCATCTCCACCACCGAGGCCCGCTGGAGGCTGCGCTCCACGGCTTCCATGCTGCGGATCTGGGCCTTTCCGCCCGGCTGGGCATGGGCCCGGAGCTGGTAGGTCACTTCCGTGTAGCCGGCCCCGAAGAGCCCCAGCAGCGGGCTGAGGGTGTAGGTGCCGCTGGCCTGCTTGAGGTCCCGCCAATCCGTGGCCCGGCGGAAGGCGGCCCGGAACTGGTCCGTGATCTTCCGGCTGCGGTTCAGCAGCAGCACCTTCTGGATGATCACCACCCAGCTCAGGATGGAAAACCCGGCCAGGAGGACCAGGACACCCTTGGCGACCGGCCCTCCGTGGAGGACCACCTCCCAGAGATTGGTTCCCTGACCTTCCAGCAGCGCAGCGATCGGCATGTGTCCCTCGTATCTCCCATCCTAGCAAGTTCCTGCGGCTACACTGGGCACCCCGCGGCCTGGCCGCGGCATCGGGAGAAACGCACATGCAGGTGCTGGTGATCGGCTCGGGATACGTGGGCCTCGTGGCGGCGGTGGGCTTTGCGGCCTCCGGCCATCGGGTCACGGGGGTGGATGTGGATCCCCGCAAGGTGGACCAGCTCCGCGCCGGACGTTCGCCCATCTACGAGCCGGGCCTGGAGGAACTCCTGATGGAGAACCTGGGGGCCGGCCGCCTGACCTTCACCGGCGACCTTGCCGAGGGCATCGTGGATGCCGATGCGGCCTTCATCTGCGTGGGCACGCCCCAGAGCGAGGATGGCAGCGCGGACCTGCAGCATGTCCTGGGTGTCGCGCGGGACCTCGGGCGGGCCATGAGCCTGCGCCCCAAGGACGCGCCCCCCCTCATCGTGGTGGACAAGAGCACCGTGCCCGTGGGCACCGCCGCGCGGGTCCATGCGGCCCTGGAAGCGGAAACGGATCGGTCCTTCGAGGTGGTTTCCAACCCGGAATTCCTGCGGGAAGGCTGCGCGCTGGACGACTTCCTCTACCCGGATCGGGTCGTGGTGGGATGCCGCACGGATTTCGCGGAAGGGGTGATGAAGTCCCTCTACGATCCCAAGCTTCAGGCGGCCAAGGCCCGGAATCCCCAGGCAGGCCAGTGGTTCCGCATGGATCCCCCCAGTGCGGAAATGACGAAGTACGCCGCCAACGCCATGCTGGCCCTGCGCATCAGCTTCATCAACGAGATCGCCGGACTCTGCGAGGTTGTGGGCGCGGATGTGGACCATGTGCGGACAGGAATCGGCAGCGATCATCGCATCGGCCGGCACTTCCTGAATCCCGGCCCGGGATTCGGCGGCAGTTGTTTCCCCAAGGATCTCCAGGCCCTGCTGCGGGTGGGCCGGGAACATGGTCATCCCCTGCTCACGCTCCAGACCACC
>MWBB01000180.1 GCA_002068835.1 Acidobacteria bacterium ADurb.Bin340
TATCTCAAAAAAGGTGCCGCATTGGAGCTGAAGCAGAGAAATAGCTACAGGTGCTTGCTGGAGCTGACAAGGGTTTACGAGTATGGCTTGCTGGGACAGCCGCAAAATCCAGAGGAAGCCGCGAGGATTAGGAATCTAAGAGAAGAAATCGTAGATGAGCTTCGCGCCAAGGGGATGATCTTGTAATGGGGTTCCCGGTGCCGACAAGGGGCCTTGTGTTCGCCCTGAGGCCCAAAAAATAGTACACACCAACACTTCGCGAGAGGCCGTTCTTCTCAACACGGAACTGATAAGGGTGCAGGAGTGCAAGGACACCAATCCCCAGGAAGGGCTTGGGGCACTTCCATGCCTCAAGGATTGAAGGAGATTTCGATGAAACGCCTTGTACCATCCCTGCTTGCGCCGATGCTGATGCTTCTCTCGATGACTTCCTGCACCGAACATGCGCGCAAACGCATGCATGCGGACTGGACCAAGGACCCCAAGGATCTGTATGAATATGGTTGCTATCTCATCGCGAAACGTCCGAGTAATTTCTATGCGGATTATGACGAAGGTCGCAAATACATCGAAAGGGCCGCCAACATGGGGTATCCCGTTGCTATGGAAGGGCTCGGAGCACTGCATGCTATGGGATACCACCCAGAGGATATGCAGCAGGCAATCTATTGGTTTACCCGTGCAGCAGAGCTTGGTAATAAAAGTGCGATGCTGAAATTAGAAAACGCCTTTCGTTACGGTCAATTGGGACTTCAGGTAGATACTGTCAAGGCCGACTACTGGCATCGGCGCTTCGTCGAGCAAGGGATCAAGGACGAAGACCAGCGGCTCGCACCATGGGTCGCCAAGGCTGAGCAGGGCGATCTGAAATCCATGGAGTTCGTGGCGCGGTCCCTTGAAGACCGTGGAGAGGACCACTGGAAGCCCGCTGTGGAGTGGTACGTCCAGGCTGGGAATGCGGGCAGCACGGAAGCCTCCATGCGGTTGGTGCAGGCCTACAGGGAAGGCCAGCTCGGGCTGCCCAAGGACGAAACGAAATCGGACGAGTGGTTCCGGAAGTGGCAACAGGCCACGCGCGAGCAATCCTCCAGGCGCGAATGAACGGCTCTCAGGTGGACATGCGTGGTTTCACGCTGAAGGGGTGAGGGGCCCGGTCCGACCTTGGTGGGGATGAGGTCGGGCTTCGCTGCCGGGGCATCCGCGATGGCGATGCAGTTCCGGGGAGGTTCGGTCACCTTCCTTCACCCATGCACGCCTGGCGCTTCGGCGCCGGTGGCTTCGACGTATTCGTTGTAGGTGCCGGGGTAGGTGCGGGGGGCGGCGTGCTGGTCGGGGGCGAGTTCGAGGACGCGGTTGGCGAGGCCGCGGAGGAAGGTGCGGTCGTGGCTGACGAAGAGCAGGGTGCCTTCAAAATCCTTCAGGGCTTCGACGAGCATCTCCTTGGTGGCCAGGTCCAGGTGGTTGGTGGGCTCGTCGAGCACCAGGAAGTTGGGGGGGTAGAGCAGCATGCGGGCCAGCACGAGGCGGCTCTTCTCGCCGCCGGAGAGGGCGCGGATGGGTTTCTCCACATCGTCGCCGCTGAACTGGAAGGCGCCCAGGAGGTTGCGGAGCACGCCCAGGCCCTCGGTGGGGAAATCGGCCTGGAGCTGCTCCAGCACGGTGAGGCTGGGGTTCAGCAGGTCGAGGGCCTGCTGGCTGAAGTAGCCCAGGCGCAGGCTGGCGCCCAGCTTCACCTCGCCCGCATCGGGCTGGATCTGGCCCGCCACCAGCTTGAGCAGGGTGGACTTGCCGGCGCCGTTGGGGCCCATCACGCACCAGCGCTCGCCCCGGCGGATGTGGAAGCTGAAGCCGCGGTAGATGCTGCGGCTGCCGTAGGCCTTTGAAACGCCCGTGAGCTGGGCCACATCCTCGCCGGAGCGGGGCGGGGTGCGGAACTCCCACTTCACGCTGCGGCGGCGGCGGGGCGGCTCGATGCGCTCCAGCTTGTCCAGGGCCTTGATGCGGCTCTGCACCTGGGCGGCCTTGGCCACATGGGTGCCGAAACGCTCGATGAAGCGCTGCTCCTTGGCCAGCTTGGCCTGCTGGCGCTCGTAGGCGGCCTCCTGGTTGGCCTCCCGCAGGTCGCGCTCCCGGGTGTAGAAGTCGTAGTTGCCGCCGTAGGTGGTCACCTCGCCGCCATCGATCTCCAGCACCTTGGTCACGATGCGGTTCATGAAATCCCGGTCGTGGCTCGTCATGAGCAGGGTGGCGGGCACGGCCTTCAGGTACTGCTCCAGCCAGAGGATGCTTTCGATGTCGAGGTGGTTGGTGGGCTCGTCCATCAGCAGCACGTCGAAGTTGCCCAGCAGCACCTTGGCCATGGACACGCGCATCTTCCAGCCGCCGGAGAGGGCGCCCACATCGCCCTCGATCTGCTCGTCGGTGAAGCCCAGGCCGTGGAGGCAGGCCTTCGCCTTGGCCTCCAGCTCGTAGCCGCCCAGGTGCTGGTACTCCTCCTGCACGTGGCCGAAGCGCTCCAGGGCGGCCTCGAAACCGGGGTGCTCGGGGTCACCCATGGCGTGTTCCAGGTCCATCAGCTCGTGGTGCAGGTCGCCCAGGCGCCCGCTGCCCGCGATGGCCTCGTCCAGCACCGAGCGGCCTGCCATCTCGTCCACCTCCTGGCGGAAGTAGCCGATGCTCAGCTTCTTCGGCAGGCTCACCACGCCTTCATCGGGCTGCTCCTCGCCCACGATCATGCGGAAGAGGGTGGATTTCCCGGCGCCGTTGGGGCCCACCAGGCCCACCTTCTCGCCGGGGTTCAACTGGAAGCAGGCCTCCACGAAGAGGATCTGCTTTCCGTACTGCTTGCACACATCGCTGAAGGCAATCACGAAGGCTCCGGTGGGGGCGCGGGGGGCGCTCCGTTCCGTCCGGGGCCCCGCGCACCCTCCCAGGATAACGGGCGCCGTTCCTGCGATGCTTGAGCCCATGCACCTCGCCCGCATCGATGTGATCAATTTCCGCGGCATCGCGGAGCTGCACCTCCACCTGGAGGATGAAACCACCGTGTGTTTCGGGGAGAACGCCTGGGGCAAGACGAGCCTGGTGGAGGCGCTGCAGTCCACCCTGGGCGCGCGGCCCCTCACGGAGGCGGATTTCCACCGCCTGGCCAACGACCGCAGCACCATCGCCCAGCGCATGGCCATCACCCTGGAGTGCGCGGGGGAGCCGCCGGAGGCGCTGAAGCCTGTGTGCTGGCGGGATGGGGAAGGGGGCTTGCGCCTGCGGCTCCAGTGGAGCGGGCGGCGTCTGGACCGGGCACGGGCCCGCTTCCAGCGGCGCTTCCTGGGGGCCGATGGCCGGGCGCTGGAGCTGCCCGCGGAGCAGGTGGAGGCCCTGGCGGATCTCGTGGTCCGGCGCCATCCCCTCCATGTGTTCCGGGAGCTGCGCCTGGCGGACGGCATGCTGGCGCCCACCTTCGCACCGGAGGTGGCGGTGAGCGAGGATCCCGCCCGGGCCGTGGGCCGGGTCTTCGAGCGGCTGCTGAGCGTGCCCCACCAGGTGCATCCGGGCGAGCTGGCCCGGGGGCTCCAGGCCCTGAACCAGCTGGCGGAACAGCGCCCGGAGCTGTTCCAGTCCGCCACCGGCGAGGCCAAGGCGGGGCTCCGCCGGGCTTCGGACATGGCGGATGCGCCCTTGGGCATGCAGGATGGCCGCTCCCTGGCGGACCTGGCCCGGCAGGCGGGCGCCGGGATGCGGCAGGTGGCCCTGCTGGCCCTGGTGGGGGCCATGCTCAAGGCCGAGGCTGCCGCCCCCCGGGAGCCCGGCGCCGTGCCGCTGCTGGTGCTGGAGGATCCGGAGGCCCACCTGCACCCCATCCAGCTGGCCATCGCCTGGAGCCTCATCAGCCAGCTTCCGGCCCAGCGGCTGGTGACCACGGCCCACGGGGCCCTGCTGGCCAGCGTGCCCACCCGGTCCTTCCGGCGTCTGGTGCGGAGGGCCCACCACACGGCCGTGTTCCCGGATCCCGAAGCCCCGCGCCTCTCCGGCGACCACGCCCGGCGCGTGGCCTTCCATGTGCGCACCCACAACGCCGACAGCCTCTTCGCCCGGGTGTGGCTGCTGGTGGAGGGCGAGACCGAAGCCTGGCTGCTGCCGGAGCTGGGCCGGGTGAGCGGGCTGGCCTTCCCCCTGGAGGGCATCCGCTGCGTGGCCTTCGCCCAGTCGGGGCTGAAGCCCCTCATCCTCTTCGCGGACCGCCTGGGCATCCCCTGGCATGTGGTGGCCGATGGCGACGAGGCGGGGGACCGCTACGCCGCCAAGGTGCGGAGCCTGCTCCAGGGGCGGCCCGAAAAGGCCCACCTCACGGTGCTGCCCCACCGGGACCTGGAGCACCACCTCTGGCACAGCGGCTACGCCGACACCTTCCGCCGCGCGGCGGGCCCCGTTTTCCGCGAAGCCCCGCCGGAGGTGGCCATCCCCAAGGGCCTGAAGGCCCGCTCCAAGCCCGGCATGGCCCTGGAAGTGGCCGAGGAGGCGGGCCGCCGGGGCCCCCGGGGCGTGCCGGCCCTGCTGCGCCGCTGCTTCACCACCCTCCGCCGCCTTTCGGAGCGCCCATGATCCTCTGCCCCCTCGCCGACTTCCCCCGCTACGCGAGCCTGCACCCGGCTTTTCCGCGCATCGCCGAGGCCCTGGCCCGCCTCGACCTGGACACCCTGCCCGAGGGCCTCACGCGTCTGGCCGTGGA
>MWBB01000181.1 GCA_002068835.1 Acidobacteria bacterium ADurb.Bin340
GTACTCGCCGTATTCCAGGCTGTCCTGCACCACGCCGATGGCGGGGAGCCCCGCGTGGCTGAAGCTGGTGACATCGGCGTAGTCGGGTTTGGGCAGGCGCATGGCGCTGTGGATGGCGCCTACGGCGCCCAGATCCTTGAAGGGGGCCAGGAGCTCGCGCAGCACCTGGGAGGCTTCCGGGGGGCCGAAGATGGACAGGCCCCGGAGCTGGCCCGCGCCGCTGTCCAGGTTGAAGTAAGCGATGAGCTTGTCGAAGGCGGGCTTGGGCGATTCGGCCATGCCGAAGTGGGCCTTCACGTAGGCCTGGCTGCCCAGGAGGCCCTGCTCCTCGCCGTCGAAGAGCACGATCCGCACGGTGCGCTTGGGCTTGGCGCCGGTGGCTTTCAGGAGGCGCAGCACCTCCATCATCACGGAGCAGTTGGAGGCATTGTCCGTGGCGCCGGTGGCGGTGTGCCAGGCATCCAGGTGGGCGCCCAGCAGCACCACTTCCTCGGGCTTCTCGGTCCCCGTGAGTTCGGCCACCACATTCAGGCCCTCGGTGAGCTGGGGGTGCATGCGGTTGCGGATGTCCAGCTCCAGGCGGGCCTTGCGGCCGCCTTCCATGAGACGCCACATCCGCCCGTAGTCCTCCCGGCGCATCACCGCGGTGGGCACGGCCTTGGACAGGTCGTAGGTGCGGTTGTTGAAGGCGCGGATCTGGCCGTTGCGCAGACCCGCGTCGTTCACCCGGGCCAGGGCGCCTGCCTTCACCAGGAAGGCATCGATGCGCTGGTCGATCTCCCGGGCCGTGAGGGCGCCGGGCCGCTTGGGGCCGGGGCGGCTGGGGATGCGGCCGGGGGCCTGGACCTGTGCGGGGTCGAAGCGCTTCTGGAGGGCTGCTTCCTCGTGGCGGTGGCGGGCGGGTCCCGGGAGCACGGGCAGGGGTTTGGGCGTGCCCACGAAGACCACCTTGCCCTTCACGGTGGCGGCTTGGCCCTTCAGGAAGACGTCGAGTTCATCCGGCAGGGGCTCCTCGGGCACCGTGAGGCGCGCCACGTCACCCTGCACGGCGCCCCGGGTGGAGGGCGTCCAGGCCACGGGCTCCACCACGAGGGGATCCTTGAAGGGTTCCAGGGCGTGGACCGCGCAGCGCTCGTTGGTCCAGCCCGCATGACCGAAGGGGAAGGGTTCGATCCCCGCCTTGTCCGCGCCCCAGGCCTGGAACTGCTGCACGGCCCACTGGGCTGCGGCCTTGTAGCCGGGCGAGGCCATGAGCCGGGGGCTGTGCACATCCGAGAGCTGGTGCAGGGTGGCCATCACCTGGCTGCGTTTCAGGCCCTCCTCCCGCAGGGCCGCCATGCGGGCTGTATCCAGGGGTTCTGCAGCCTGGGCGGCCAGCAGGACGGAAACCAGGGGAAGGAGCGGGGCGAGGCGCATGGGCCCTCCGGGTGCATCGTATTGCTAGGCTACCAGGGAGGCATCCGCCGGGAAGCCGTAATCTGAAAGCCAATGGAGCGCCCCATGGTCCTCGACCCCGCCTCGCCCAATGCCGGCCTGAAGCCCCTGGTGGAGGCCCTGTGCGAAGCCAGCGCCGACCTGCTGGCCCACCGGCACCAACCCTTGGCCCGGCGCGAGTTTCCCAGCCGCACCGCCGTGGTGGAGGTGGTGGAGGATCTGCGTTCGGTGCTGTTCCCGGGGTTCTTCGGCCCCAGCGAACTGACCGCCGAAACGCTGCGGTACCACGTGGGCGCCACCCTGGACAAGGTGCTCCACGACCTGCGGGAGCAGATCAAGCGGGGCCTCTGCGCCGTGTGCGAGCCCAAGGTCTGCACCGACGACAGCGAGGACCGGGCCTTCGATCTGGCCTGGCGCTTCCTGCAGCAGCTTCCGGACGTGCGCCGTAAGCTGGCCGGGGATGTGGAGGCTGCCTACGAGGGGGATCCGGCGCTCCGCAGCCGCGAGGAAGCCATCCTCAGCTATCCGGGCCTCATGGCCCTGGCCAGCCATCGGCTGGCCCACGAACTGGTGCTGCTGGGCGTCCCGCTGCTGCCCCGCATCATCTCCGAGCACGCCCACAGCCTCACGGGCATCGACATCCATCCCGGCGCCCGCATCGAGGAACGGTGCTTCATCGACCACGGCACCGGCGTGGTCGTCGGAGAGACCTGCATCATCGGCCGCAACGTGCGGATCTACCAGGGCGTGACCCTGGGCGCCAAAAGCTTCCCGCTGGATGGCCAGGGCAAGCCCGTCAAGGGCGTGGAGCGCCATCCCATCGTGGAGGACGACGTGGTGATCTACGCGGGGGCCACGATCCTGGGCCGGGTCACCATCGGCCGGGGGGCGGTCATCGGCGGGAATGTCTGGCTGACCCGGGATGTACCGCCGGGAACGCTGCTCACGGTGGAGGCGGGGCGCGGCGAGGCCCGCACACGCGGGATGGCGCCTGGGAAAGACTGACATGGGATGTCTTTCTGCGTTTTTTTACTTGGCTTAAAGAAATCAAGAACGCTTTGAACTCTGGAAAAGGGCTTGACCTCCAAGCCTTTTAGGCGTGTGCTGGGCCCATTGATTTCTTCCCAGTGAGGCGACCCTTGATGGCTCCGGGTGGTATGCCCCGAGAATTTCCTTCTTTCGTCCGGACCCTTCCGGAGGCGGACCTGGGCTATCCGGCGCTGCGGGGCTGGGTGTTGCAGGGGGAGCGGGGCTGCGTCCTCTACTGGGAGGCCGTCACGGAAGTGGCTCTGCCCGAGCACTGCCATGCGGAGTGCTGGGGGGTGGTGGTGGATGGCCGCATGGAGTTGATGGTGGATGGCTATACCCGCGTGTACACCCGCGGCGACCTCTATGTGGTGCCGCCCCAGGCGCGGCACCGGGCCCGGGTCTTTCCGGGGTTCCGGGGGGTGGAGCACCTTTCGGATCCGGACCTGCTGCCCGTGCGGAAGCGCTGAGCTACACGCTCCTCCCGCTGGAGGCTTCCAGGCGCAGGGGCACGGTGGTGCGTTCGCCGTTGCGGAGCACTTCCAGGCGCACGGTGCTGCCCAGGGGTTCCGCTTCGACGCGGTCCAGAAGGTCGTCGACGTTCCGGATGGCCTGGCCGTTCACGCCGGTGATGACATCCCCCAGCACGAAGCGGCGTCCCGCCCGGGTGATGCCCTCCAGTCCGGCCCGGTCTGCGGCGCTGCCCCGCCGCACCCGGGCCACGATCACGCCCTTGGGGTTTCCGAAATAGCCCCCGTAGCGGGGATCCAGGGCCTCGAAGCCCAGGTCCGGGCGCACCACGCGGCCTTTGGCGATGAGCTGGGGCACGATGCGGTTCACGGTGTCCACGGGCACCGCGAAGCCGATGCCCGCGCTGCTGCCGCTGGTGCTGGTGATGGCGCTGTTCACGCCGATGAGGCGGCCGGCGCTGTCCAGCAGAGGGCCTCCGGAGTTGCCGGGGTTGATGGCCGCATCGGTCTGGATCACATCGGTGATGCGGCGGCCCGAAGGGCTGGTCATCTCCCGGCCCAGGGCCGAGACCACCCCCGTGGTGAGGGTCTGGTCCAGGCCGAAGGGGTTGCCGATGGCCATCACGAACTGGCCCACCTGCAGTTCCGAGGAACGCCCCAGGGGCAGGGGCCGCAGTCGGGCGGGGGGCTCCACCAGTCGCACCACCGCAAGGTCTTTTTCGGGGGCGATGCCCACCACCTGGGCCCGGTGGGTGGTCTGGTCCGCCAGGGTCACCTCCAGCTCCTGGCCCTGCTGCACCACGCTGTCCACCACATGGAAGTTGGTGACGATGTGGCCCTGCTCGTCCCACACGAAGCCCGTGCCGGTGCCGGTGCGGACCGCTTCCACATCGAAGCTGAACCAGTCCCGCTGGTAGGCGATGGTGGTCAGGTAGCACACGGAGGCCCGGGCCTCCTTGAACCGCTCGATGGTGGCCTGCTCCCAGGCGGGCAGCGGGCCCCGGGGCGCCACGGGACGGGGCTGCGCCGACGACCGCAGCACGGCCTGGCTGCTGCACCAGCCCACCAGCACACCGCTGGCGAGGATCAGGGCGACCAGAAGAGGCTTGCGCATGGAGGCTCCTGGGACCTCTCCAATCTACCGGATCACGGCCGCATCAGGTCCCGGCGGTCCACCAGCTTGAAGGTCTTGCCCTTCCAGGTGACCGTGCCGCCTTCGCAGACGGGTTCGGCGACGGGGACCTCCTGGGGTTTCTGTCCGGGCTTGGCACCGAACTGGAAGAACTGCTCGAGGCGCCGGGCCGTTTCGCCCTCCTCGGGCATCATCCGGTAGCGGACCAGCCAGGTGTCGTCGGGCCCGGCGTAGGCCTCGTAGAGGTAATGGCGGCAGTCCACCTGGGCGGCCGTGTGGGATTCGGTCCGGAGCCAGACGGGCGGCGCGGGCTCTCCCTTGAAGGGGGGCACGATGCCGATGGGTCGGCTCTGGTCCGGTTCCGTAGGCGGGGCTGTGGGCGGCTGGAGGCTCATCAGGGTTGCGAGGACGATGGCGTTCAGCATGGCAGGTTCCCGGAGCGGAGGGTCCATCTCCAGGATCCCAGGCCCCTGTGAAACCGGGGTCACGAATGGGTCAAGGGTGCGGTCCGAGCGCCGCCTCGATCTGGTCCACGGCCCAGTCCAGCTGCTCCCGGGTGATGACCAGGGGCGGAGCCAGACGGATGGTGTGGATGTGGGTGTCCTTGCAGAGCATCCCCCGCTCTCTGAGGGCGTAGCAGTACTTCCGGGCGCCGCC
>MWBB01000182.1 GCA_002068835.1 Acidobacteria bacterium ADurb.Bin340
GCTTCGGCGGGTTGTCCCTGGCGGGCGCGGTGGAGGGCGGTGGCGAGGCAGAGGCCGGTGTTGTGGCCCCAGCCGTGGCCGGTGAGGCGGAGGCTGCCGTCGGGCTGGGGTTCGGCGGTGCAGGCGTTGGAGGGCCAGATGGTCCAGCCGAAGGCGCGGCCGGCGGCGAGGCGGAGGGCTTCCACGGGGTAGGGTCCGCTGGGGCCCAGGCGGAGGCCCCGCTGGCCGGGGCGCAGGCCGGGGCGCACGGCGCGCTTGAGGTGGGCCACCTGGTCGGGGCTGAGGGTGCGCTCCCAGGCGGCCCAGCGGTCGCCGGGGATGGCTTCGGCGGGCGGGGCCGAGGCGGCGCCGCGGCCCCAGACCTGCCGGGGGCTCAGGGCCACGCCGCCCTTGGAGCCGCAGAAGAAGGCCCCTTCGGGATCCAGGCGCAGGGCCGGGGCGCGGCGCACGGCCTCCAGGGTTTCGGGCCCGGTGCTGCCCCGCACCACGGCGCAGTGGGTGAGGGGGCACCGTTCGCCCCGGACGTGGCGGTGGCGGCCGGGCCCCATGGACCAGCGGATCAGCACCGCCGCCAGGGCCCGCTTGGCTTCGAAGGGGGCCTCGGCGCCCAGTTCGCCCTCCACGGCAGCGGCCACCCAGTCGGTTTCCGGGGCGGTCCAGGCCAGCCGCCAACCCCGGGCCACGGCCCGCAGCTCCACCCGGCCTTCCAGGCGGGCCACGGGGGCGCCCTCCCCGAAGGTGACGGCGCCGTGGAAGGTCCAGGCAGCGCCGGGGCGCCAGACCTGGTCCCGCCCCTGCACCCGCAGCACCCGGGGCAGCCGCTCCGGGGGCCAGACCACCGTGACGGCGGGGATCTGGGGGACCAGAGGCCGCCTAAAGTCCGAAGCCGCCAGGGGCCGCCTAAGTTTCGAGTCGGCCACAGGCCTCCAGGGATCCCGGGCCGGGGGGGGCGGCAGGGGCGCCGGAGGGAGGGGTTTGCGGTGGAGCCAGGCCCGCAGGGCGCCGTAGGCCCAGGCCTGGAGCCGGGGGGTGCCCGCCCTCAGGGCGCGGTCCAGGCGGTGCTGGAGGGCGGCCTCCGGGGCCGGGGGCCAGGCTTCGGGGGGGCGCAGGTGGGTTTCGGCCCAGAGGCAGCGGGCCTCCTCCGCCCAGGGCCGGAGCCCCTGCCCGTCCAGGCGCCGGTGGACCAGTTCGTGGCGCAGGAGGCGGTCCAGGTCTCGCCGGCGCAGGCGCTCCAGGGGCCGCAGGTGCAGCATATCGCCCACCCAGGCCGCATCCCGCCCCGGAAAGCCCCCCGTGGCCCGGTCGAAGGCGGCATCGTCCAGGTGCACCCGCACGGTCCAGGGGCGAACCGGCCAGGGACCGAAGGCTTCGGTGCCCCGCCAGGCCGCCTCCAGGGCCGCCTCCAGCCGCAGGGGCGCGTCGGGATCCCCCTGGAAGACCGGCGGCGGCGGTCCTGAAGCCGGGCCCGGGGCCAGAGCCAGGGCCAGGGTGGGCCAGAGGATCATTTCGCGGGCAGGCCCAGCACGTCGCGGAACCGGGCCAGGCCATCCACCCGGCCCCGGCCCCGGGGCAGGCGCAGCACGGCCGTGACCCGGCCGTTGCTGCCCGCCACCCAGGCGCAGGTTTCGCCGGGCGCGCCAGGCACGGGGCCGGTGCCGGTCTTCATCCACCAGGCCTGGGTGCTGGTGACGCCATCCAGGAAGCCCAGGGCCAGCTTGCGCCAGCGCCGCATCAGCCCTTCCTGGGCGGGATCCAGCAGCCACGCAAGGAAGGCTTCGGGGCTGGTGCGCAACAGGTCGCCATCGCCGATCCATTCGGGCCCGAAGGCGGGGATGCCTTCCCCGGCGGGCATCCGGCCGCCCAGGAAGGGCCCGAAGACCTCCTCCAGCCGGTAGCGGGCCACGCCCGGGCCATCGATGCGCTCCCAGCGGGCGGCGGACTCCCGGATCCAGGCGAGGAAGGCCAGGTTGCAGCTCTGGTCCAGGGCCTTGGCCAGGTCCACCTTCTTGTGGCCTTCCCGGTTCCAGCAGGTATGCCCCTCCCAGGTGCCCGTGCAGTTGAACCGGACGCTCTGGGAGGCCCAGTCATCCCCTTCCAGCCGCAGCCACACCAGCTTGGCCAGGCTGCCCATGGGCGCCTCCCGCTGGGCCTCCCCGAAAACCTGGACCTGCCCATCCTCCCCCGCAATGGCCAGTCCCTCCCCCGGCAGCAGCTTCGGCGCCGGTTGCGCCGCCAGCGGCAGGACCGCGAAGAGCCCGAACAAAACCGCGAACAGAAGGTGGAATCGCAAATAACGCAAAGGATCACAAATGGAAGAAGACAAGGACATGGTTGTTCGCTGAATCAATCCATCCTGCCCATCCTGCCATCCTGTTATTTTATTGTTTTTTCTTTTAATTTTATTCTCCGTGCCCTCCGTGCCTCCGTGGTGAACGCTCTTTTCAGTCCTCCACATCGAAGCTCCCGAGGGTGATGCGCTTGGTACCGGGCACGACGAGGCGCTCGAAGCGCCAGCGGCGCTCCCGGTCGGTGCCGCCATCCAGCAGGACTTCCACAAAGATGCGCTGGGGTTTGTTGTCGGTGGAGCCGTTGGAGCCTTCGTAGCCGTAGCCGTCCACCCCGGCCTGCGGATCGAACCAGCGCACGGTGTAGGTGCCGGGCAGCGGCGCGATGTGGGTGAACACGGAGCCGTTGTTGCGCCCGCCGCTGGGGGTGGGCTCGCCGCCAATGCTCTCGGTGCTGTCGGGCTCCACCACCTGCAGGCCGCCGGAGTACCAGCTCCAGTCGTAGCTTGAGGGATCCGGATCGGGACTGCTGAGGCGCACCACCAAGCGATCGCGGCTGTTGGTGGCGAAGCTGCTCACCACCCGGGTCTGGCCGTTGTCAGGCACCCGGAGTTCCACGCGGTTCTCACCATCGTGCAGATCCAGACGCAGGACCATGGGATGCCCCACCCGATAGGCGCGGGTGGATTTCTGGCCGTTGTGGAAGATCTGCAGGGTGCGGTTCCGCCAGGCATTGGCCTTGCGGGCCTCCTCCACCCGATTCCAGAAGGCCTCCCAGGGTTCGTTCTCCCCCCGGATGAGCCCTTCGCGGTATTCCCAGGCATCCTCGTCCTCGGGGCTCATGGGCTTGGGGGGCGCGGGATCCCGAGGGTCCACCACCTTGAGGCGCAGGGTGAGTTCCTTGCCGGTGGTCCAGCCCCCCGGCGCCTCCTCCAGCTCCAGCCGCCAGAGGGCGGGGTTGGGGCTGTAGGGCTGGGGCGCCTTGGGGGCCTGGGCAAGCAGGACCGTTCCGAACAGGGCCAGCAGCAGACGCTTCATCGCGCACCCCCTTCCTTCACGGTGAGGTCGAGGCCCGGCAGGGCGGTCCACTGGGTTTCGTCGGACATGAGGCTGAGCTTGGGCGGCCGGAAACGGTAGGTCCCCGCCAGGGAGGCCCGCAGGAGGATACGCACCTTGGTGGGCGACCAGCTGTGCAGGGCCGGAACCAGGAAGCTCACCTTGTCGGGATGCACCTCGATGCGGGGCCGCAGGATGCGGTAGCCCTCCTCGCCGTCGTAATCGGCGGAGGCATCGGCGGCGCCCTCCTCGCTGAAGGGTTTGCCCTCCAGCACGAAGCCTTCGAGCTTCACGATGGGCTCCAGGCCCGCGGGGATGGGCACTTCGAGGATGGCGTACTGGGCGGGGCGTTCGGTGTGCAGTTCCAGCTCCAGCCAGGCCTCCTCGCCCACGGCCAGGGTTCCGGTCCAGGGCTGGCGGATCCAGCCCTGGCGGGCGTTGCCGGTCTGCAGGGGCGAACGGAGCTTCCAGAGGTTGCGTTTCAGGTCGAGGCGAGTCCCGGCGCCCGCAGCGGTGCGCTCCTCGGCGCCGCCCCCGGCCACCTGGTGGCTGTAGGTCCAAAGCAGCAGGCCCCGGCCCTGCACCTGGGCCTTGAGGGCCCTGGGGCTGGCCAGGGGCACGCTGCCGGGCCGGGGTTCCCGGTTCTTCCAGGGACGGTAGGGATCCAGCTTCAGGGCCTTGAAGTCGAAGCTGGGGCCGCCCTCCACGGCCACCTTCAGGTCCGGCGCCTCCCACACCAGGCTGCGGGTGCGGGCCAGGTAGGGCACCAGCTCCAGGATCTGGGAGGTGGCCCAGGTGCTGGACCAGCCCCAGCCCTGGTGGCGGGAGGCCAGGAAGGCTTCGCCGGAGGCCAGTAGCGGGCTCTTGGGGCTGGCCAGGGCCAGGGCCTTGAGGGCCGTGGCTGTGGGCACCAGATCGCCGCCGTGGTAGGCGGAGCCGGTTTCCGGCGGGCCCTGCCACCAGGCCAGTCCGCCCTTCTGCACGGCGGCCTTCTCCAGGGCGGCGATGGCGGCGGCGGTGCGGGGATGCCTGGATTCCGCGGCGGCCTGGGCCAGGAAGGCCAGCACATGGCCGCCCTTCCAGCGGCCCGCGAGGGCCTTCTCCAGGCTGCTGTCCAGGAGGCCCTGCACGGGTTCGCCGGTGCGGGCCAGGGAAACAAGCACGAAGGCGGCATCGGCGGCGGGATCCTCGCCGGCGCGGGCACTGCCTTCGTCCGCGGCCCGGGCCCGCTCCTCGAAGAGCCGCAGCGCGGCTTCGCGGCCCCGGCGGTACACGCCCTCATCCACCGCGTAGCCCAGGCGCTT
>MWBB01000183.1 GCA_002068835.1 Acidobacteria bacterium ADurb.Bin340
GGGGTCCCCCGGGACTCGCGGCCTGGCTGGGCGCCTTTCTGGTCGCCTCCCTGCCGGGGGAGCTCCGCTGGCTGGCCCGGGCCCTGCCCGACGAAGATCCCTTCCCCAGGGCCTGGGGCCCCCAGGCGGTCCGGTTGAGCCGAACCCGTACCCTCCGCGCCCTGCTGCCCCGGTGGCTGGCGGCCCGGCTGCCCCTCTGGCTCACGGCCACCCTGGTGCTGGAGCGCATGCTGGCTCTGCCGGCCCTGGGCAGCGATTGGCTTGCGCGGGTGGAACTGCGGGACCGCGCCGGTCTGGCCGCCTGGATCGGGGCCTACGCGCTGCTTTGGCTCCTCGCCACCCGCACGCCGGAGGCCCGGTGAAGGCCCGGCTGGCGGCCCTGCTGGCCCTGCTCCTGCCGGAGCTGCCCCTGGATCCCGCCCGGGGCGGCCTGGAGGCCTGTCTGCGCCATCCCCTGGGCACCGACCTGCTGGGCCGGGATGGCCTCCTGCGCCTGGGCCACGCCACCGCCCGCAGCCTGGGGCTGGCCACCGCCGTGGCGCTGGGGGCCCTGGCGCTGGGCCTGCTGCTGGCCTCCACCCCCGGGCGCACCGCCGGCTTCCGTTCCGCCCTGCGGGCCCTGCCCGTGCTGCTGGTGCTCTTGCCCCTGGCCGCCCTGGGGTGTGGCACCCACTGGGCCAGCCTGGGGCTGCTCCTGGCGGCCCTGCTGGCCCTGCACCTGGAAGCGCCCCTGCGGGCCCGCCTCCAGGTCTGGCGCGAAGGCCCGGGCTGGGCCCTGGACCGTCTGGGCGGACTGGAGCCCCGGGATCGCCTGCGGTTCTGGGCCCCCTGGCTGAAGGATCAGGCCGCCGCCCTGATGCCCAGTGCCTGGCTGGGGGCCCTCTGGGGTGAAGCCACCCTGCGCCTGTTGGGCTTCGGCCCCGGCCCCCAGCACGACAGCCTGGGCCTGATCCTCCAGGAGGAACTCCCCCGCCTGGGCAGCGGCCCCGCGCCCTTGGCCTGGGCGGCCCTGGCGGTGGTACTCGGCCTGGCGCTGGCATCCAACCTTCGATCCCAGGAGATCCCATGACCCTCGTTGGCCAACCCCTTCCAACCTTCGCCCTGCAGGATGACCAGGGTCGCACCGTCACCTCCGGGGACCTGAAGGGCCGCTGGACCGTGCTCTACGCCTACCCCAAGGACAGCACCCCCGGCTGCACCACCGAAGCCTGCGATTTCCGCGACGCCTGGTCCCGCCTCGAAACCCTGGGCGCCACCGTCTATGGGATCAGCCGCGACAGCCTGAAGAGCCACCAGAACTTCATCGCCAAACAGAACCTCCCCTTCCGCCTGCTGTCCGATCCCGAGGCCACCCTCCTCAAGGCCCTGGGCGCCTATGGCCCCAAGCTCCTGTACGGCAAACAGGTCGAAGGCGTGATCCGCAGCACCTACCTGATCGATCCCCAAGGCCTCATCCGGCACACCTGGCCCAAAGTCAGCGTCAAGGGCCACGTACAGGAAGTCATCGAATGGCTGCTGAAAAATAAATGAACACCACGGAGACACGGAGAACACGGAGAAAAAAATGAGAACTGACTTTAAAATTTCTTAAAAAAACAATAAAACAGGATGACAGGATATTCAGGATGAATCGCGTTTTTATCCTGCCCCTCTTGTCATCCTGTTTTTATTTTTTATTTTTTCTCCATCTTTTCTCCGTGTCCTCCGTGCCTCCGTGGTGAATCCTCCTTTTTAGTCACCCATGATGTTGTAGCCGCCATCGACGTACAGCACCTGTCCGGTGATGCCGCGGCCCATGGGGCTCAGGAGGAACACGGCGGCATCGGCCACTTCTTCGGCTTCGGTGTCCCGGCGCAGGGGGGCTCGGTTGCGGTGGTGGCGCTGCTTGGTGCCGAACCCGGCGATGCCGCTGGCGGCCAGGGTCTTGATGGGGCCGGCGGAAACGGCGTTCACGCGGATGCCCTGGGGGCCCAGGTCGCTGGCCAGGTAGCGCACGCTGGCTTCCAGGCTGGCCTTGGCCACGCCCATCACGTTGTAGTTGGGGATGGCCCGCTCGGCGCCCAGGTAGCTGAGGGTCAGCACCGAACTGCCTTCGCCCATCAGGGGCAGGGCGGAATGGGTGAGGGCCGTCAGCGAATAGCTGCTGATGTCGTGGGCGATGCGGAAATCCTCCCGGGTGGTGCCCACGAACGAACCCTCCAGGGCCTGCCGGGGAGCGAAGGCCACCGCATGCACCAGGAAATCCAGGTGTCCCCACACCCTTTTGAGCAGTTCGAAGGTCATAACGATCTGCTTGTCGTTGGTCACATCCAAAGGAATGAGCAGGGGCTCGCCCGGAAGTTCCTCCGTCAGATCCTTTACGTTCTTGCCCAGCCGGTCGTTCTGATAGGTGAGGGCCAGTTCCGCGCCTTCGGCCGCCAGCTTCTGGGTGATGGCCCAGGCGATGGACCACTTGTTGGCCACCCCCACCACCAGCCCTCGTTTGCCGTGCATCATCATCGCATCCTCCGCAAAATGGCGTTGAAACACCGATATTAAAAATCCCGCTCAGGAATGATACAGGGATGCCGCCTCGGCGCCAGGGTTTTTCTCGTGGAGGGGAAGGGCCCCGTGCCGGGCCTCCCTGGGGTCCGCTCCGGCACGCTCCTGGCGCGTCCCTGGCACGGGCCTGGCAAGTGCTAGGCTGGTCACGTCTTCCGGGAGCCCTGAATGATCTACGCCCTGGCCGCCTGTTTCGGAGCCCTGCTGCTCTTTTTCGTCCAGCCCCTGCTCGGCAAGGCCATGGCTCCCCGTTTCGGGGGCGGCGTGCACGTGTGGATGGTCTGCCTGCTGTACTTCCAGGCCATGCTGCTGGTGGGCTACGGCTATGCCCACCTGCTGGTGCGGCATGTGAAGCCCCGCCTGCAGCCTTTGGTTCACAGCGGTCTGCTGACCCTCACGGCCCTGCAGTTGCTCCTGCCCTGGGCCCTGGGGGGCAGCCTGCCCCTGCTGGCCTCGGCGGGCACGGATCTGCGGCCCCTGGCCATCCTGGGGTTCCTGCTGAAGGGCTCCGGGCTGGCCCTGCTGGCCCTGGGCAGCACGGCCCCCCTCATCCAGGCCTGGTTCGCCCGGGCCAACCCCGGCCGTTCCCCCTACCGGCTGTACGCCGCTTCGAACATCGGCTCCATGGCGGGCCTGTTCCTCTTTCCCTTCGCGGCGGAGCCCCTCTTTCGCACCTCCACCCTGCTCAAGGGGTTCGGCTTCGCCTTCCTGGGATTTGCCGTTGTGCTGGTTCTGATCGGGCGGAAGGGCGCCGCCGCCGATGCCTCTGGAACGGCTGAAAAACAAGAGCCTTCCGCCCCCGCCGCCCCGGTGGGCTGGGGGCGCATCGCCCTGTGGCTCCTGGCCTCCTGCAGCGGCGTGATGCTGCTGATGACCGGCACCCAGGCGGTCACCCTGGAACTGGCGGCCCTGCCCCTGCTCTGGGTGATCCCCCTGGCCCTCTACCTGGCCACCTTCATCCTGGTTTTCGACAGCCGCTGGCCCCTGGAACGCTGGCTCCGGCCCGGCTGGGCCCTGCTGCTGGCCGCCGCCTGCCTGGTTCTGGGGCGGAGCTTTGCAGAGCGCTTTGCCCCCTGGCCCATGATCGCCGCCTTCAACGGCATGGTCTTCTTCGGCTGCCTGGGCATCCACGGCTACCTGCACGCCCTGCGGCCCGATCCCGCCCACCTCACCCGCTACTACTTCTACATGGCCCTGGGGGGCATGATCGGGGGGCTGGTGGTGGGCCTGGTGGCCCCGGTGCTCTACCCCCGGCCCTACGAGATGGGCGTGGCCCTGGCCCTGGCGGGCTTCCTGGGCTTCCTGTGGATCCGCAGCCACCAAAGCCGCTTTCAGGCCCTGTGGGCCCTCCTGGCCGTGGCGACCCTGGTGGTGGGCGTCCGGGACATTCTCCGGGTTGTCCGCAGGCCAGGGCTGTTCATGCGCGACTACTTCGGAGTCATTCGGGTAATCCAGAACCCCGGCTACCGGATGATGCACCACGGCAGCATCGTCCACGGCACCATGGATTTGAAGGAACCGTTGCGCCCCACCACCTACTTTGGGGCCGATTCCGGCGGGGGGCGGGCCGTTCGCATGCTCATGGAAGCGCGTCCGTTCCTGAAGGTGGGCGTGGTGGGCATGGGGGTGGGCAGCTTCGGCGGCTGGGGCCGCGCCTCGGACCACTACACCTACTATGAGATCAGCCCCCAGGTGGTCCGGATTGCAGGCCCGGGGCCTGCTCCGGTGTTCCCCATCCTCCAGCAGAGCCCTGCCCGGGTGGAGGTGGTGCTGGGGGATGCCCGCACCGAACTGGAGCGGGAACTCCGCGAACAGGGTCCCCGGGGCTTCGACCTGCTGGTGGTGGATGCCTTTTCCGGTGATGCGGTGCCCTGGCACCTGCTCACCGTGGAAGCGGTGCAGATGTACCTCCGGCATCTGGCCCCCAACGGCATCCTGGCCCTTCATGTGAGCAACCGG
>MWBB01000184.1 GCA_002068835.1 Acidobacteria bacterium ADurb.Bin340
CGCCACCCGCTGGGTGGCTTCCATGCCCGTGGGGGGAGGCATTGGCGTTCCCGCCGTCAGGAGCTTGGTGCCCTCCTCGGCCTGACCCTGCCAGGTGGGATCCTTGGCGGCCCGCAGGGCCCGCGCCAGTTCCTCCGCCGTCTGATAGCGTTCCGCCGGTTCCTTGGAGAGGGCTCGCTCCAGCACGCTCTGGGTCGCCGGGCTCAGGCCCTGGAGGCGCTCGGGTTCGATGGGCTCCGGGGGCTCATTGACGATCTTGTAGAGGATGGTGGGCGTGGTGTCCCCCGCGAAGGGTTTCCGGCCCGAAAGGCACTCGTAGAGCATCACCCCCACCGCGAAGAGATCGCTTCGCGGGTCGGGCTTGCCGGTGCGGATGTACTCGGGGGCCATGTAGCTCACGGTGCCCATCACCATGCCCGTGGCGGTCATGTCGGAATTGCTCACCTTCGCCACGCCGAAATCCATCACCTTTGCGTGCAGGCGCCGACCATCGCGGATCACGCGCACGTTGGAGGGCTTGATGTCCCGATGCACGATGCCCGCATGATGGGCATAGGCCAGGCCGTCGCAGATCTGGGCCAGGATCTCCAGCGATTCCGAGCGGCTCAGGGACTGCTCGCGGAGCAGGTCCTCCAGATCGTGGCCCTTCACGTATTCCATGGCGATGAAGAGGACGCCCTGGTCCTGGCCGAATTCATAGATCGTCACCAGGTTGGGGTGGTTCAGAACCCCTGCGGCCCGGGCCTCCCGCTCGAAGCGCTGCTGGGCCTCCTCGCCCCCCGTGGCGGCCGGAAGGATGGTCTTGATGGCCACCTCCCGCCCGATGGCCGGGTCGATGCCGAGGTAGACCTCGCCCATGGCCCCCTGCCCAAGGCGTCGCTGGATCTGGAACTTGCCAAGTTTTTCAAACACGGTTCCACCTGCTGCTTGGGTTTATCCCGCCATCGAGCCAAGCATACGACTTCACAAAACCCCGGCCAAGACAACCGCATTGGCCTATGATGAACAGGTCTTACTTCCCCACGCGTTTTTCACAGAGTTCCCCATGCTGGAGGCGTCTTGAATCGGGCCGAGGCACATGACATCCTTCCGGCCCTGGTGGGCACGCTGCATCAGGACGGTGCGGACGGCACGCTCGTGCTGGAGCAGAACGATGGCTGCCGGCGCCTCTACTGGTCCCGCGGTGAGCTGGTGTACCTGCAGAGCAATGCGGCCGGCGAGCAGTTCGGCAACTACCTGCTCCGCCAGGGCATTCTCGATCTTCAATCGTTGAACGAACTGCTGGCCAACGAGGAGCGGTTCCGGCTGGGCGAGAAGGTCGTCCAGTGGGGCCTGATGAGCGTGGAAGAGCGTGACCTCCACCTGCGCTCCCTCCAGGAGCAGGTGATGATCCACGCCCTGGAGCATCCCGTCCTGGGTATGGAATGGAAGCGCGGGGATTCGGAGCTCCACCTCGGGGGCGACCTCCGCCTGCGCCTCGACCACCGCCACTTCATGTGGAGCACCTTCCAGGAGGCCCACAACGACGAAGCGCTCTGCAGCCTGCTCGCGGACCGGAATGATTGGCGCTGGGCCGCCCCCCCAGCGCTGCTGGATGCCCTCGCGGATCTGCCGCTCACGCCCCAGGCCGCCTATGCGGTGTCTTTTCTGGGACCCGAGCCCGTGGGCTTCGAAACCTTCCACAGCCTCAGCCACGGCCTGGGGGAAGGCGAGGCCGGCAAGCTGCTGATGGCCCTCTGGGCGCTGGGTGGCCTGAAGCTCGTTCAGGGGCGGGCTCTGGCGCTCGACAAGCCTGCGGTGGCGACGCCGCGCGAGGTCAAGGCCGCGCCTCCCCCGCCGCCGGAAGCACCTGCTCCCATCCCGGTGGACGCCCCGTCGGCCCCTGCCCCTGTGGCGCTTCCGATTCCCACCGTGGAACTGGATTTCGAACCGCGCCCGGACTTGATGATCCATGAGCCCGGACCCGCCGTGGGCGAAGCCATTCTGCTCGAAGAGCCCCCGCCGCCCGAGGTTGAAGCCGAAACCCCCGCCCGGAAGAGCAAGCTGCTCACCCGCCAGGCCAAGCGGCTTCTGCTGCAGGGGCGGGCCGCCGAAGCCATCCGTCACCTGGAGGAGGCCGTGCGTATGGACCCCGAAGGCGAAGGCGCCTACGAGCCTTGGCTTCTTCTGGGCAGGCACCGCATGGTCAACCCCGCCTGGTCCACCCGGGCCATCGAGGCCCTCCAGGCCGCTTCCCGCTTGAAACCCAAGACGGCGGAACCCTGGGCCCTCATGGGCGAGGTCTACCACCGGAAAGGCTTCGCAACCAACGCCAAGGCCTGCTTCCGCAAGGCCCTGGAACTGGACCCCTCGGTCCCGGTGCCACCCGATGTGGACCTGAAGGAGGGTGCCGCCGAAGCCGCAGACCCTGAAGCCCCGGGCTTCCTGGGCCGTTTCAAGGCCCTGCTGGGCGGCCGCGAGTAGGAGCAGGGAGCCGGAATCCTCCGGGGCCACGCGGCGCGTATCCCCTCCACCGACCGGGCTCCAAGAGCTGCGTCCCTCGTTGGACGCGCTGCGTCCGCCTCGGTCCAAGCGCAGCCCGGAGGCCCTGGCATTTCGATTCCGGCCATCCAGCCGAACGCCCCCTTTCGGGGGCGCTTCGTCTGGTGCCTGGAGCCGGAATCGAACCAGCGACACATGGATTTTCAGTCCATTGCTCTACCAACTGAGCTATCCAGGCCTGAAACATCAGCCTACCAGGGTCGGAACGGTTTTCAAGTGCGGCGAGGCGGGGGATCGGGCATCCTTGTGTGTTTGGAGTCCCCCGATCATGGCTGCGAATCCGAAAAGCAAGGAGATCCAGGTCCAGAAGCCGGCCCAGAGCCTGCAGGCCTTCCAGCAGTCCCTGGGCCAGGGCGAGGAAGTGGGGGCGGGCCTCCTGAAGCCTGTGCTTGCGGGCGTTGCCGTCCTGGTGTTGGGTGTGGCGGGCTTCTTCGGTTGGCATGCCTGGCGGAGTTCCGCCTTGGAGCGCCACGAGAACGCCCTTGCTGAAGTGGTGCAGACGGTCTTTGGCGACGGTCTGACGCCCGTGCCGCCCGCGGACGTGGAAAAGCGGATGCGGGAGCAGTTGCCCACGCTGGAAGGCATTGTGAAGCGAGCCCCGGGAACCGCACGGCCGGTGGCGGAAGCCACGCTGGCGGGCTGGCGGCTCCAGCTGGACGGGAAGGGTGGGCTGGAGGCTTCCCCCAGCGATCCCTGGTCCCGCCTTCGCCTCGCGCATCGCCAGATTGCGCTGGGGCAGGGGCCGGAGGCCGGCAAGACCCTTCAGGACCTCCGCCCCAAGGCCACCCCGGAACAGCCCTGGGCCAGTCTTTACTGGGCCCTGCTCATGGACCTCCATCGGCTGCAGGGCAATCGGGCCGAAGCCCTCAAGGATTACGCGGACTACAAGAGCCGTTACAAGGAACAGGCGGATCCGGTGATGGAGCGCATGCTCGCCAGCATCTGAGGCCGCCCGCTCCAGAGGGAGCCGCCATGCGGATGTATGACCTGATCTACACCAAGAAGCTGGGCGGGGCCTTGTCCGAAGCCCAGATCCAGGATTGGGTGCAGGGCGTTGCCGCGGGTACGGTGCCCGACGAGCAGAGCGCGGCCCTGCTCATGGCCATCTGCTGGCGCGGCATGACCACCGAGGAAACCTTGGCCCTGACGCTGGCTATGCGCGATTCCGGAGATCGGGTGGATCTGTCCGACATCCCGGGCATCAAGGTGGACAAGCACAGCACCGGCGGCGTGGGCGACAAGGCGACCCTGGTCCTGGGTCCCATCGTGGCGGCCTGCGGCGTTCCCTGCGCGATGTTCAGCGGGCGGGGCCTGGGCCACACCGGCGGAACCGTGGACAAGTACGCGGCCATTCCCGGCCTTCGGGTGGAACTCGATCTCGGCGCCTTCAAGCAGAGTCTCCGGGAGACAGGCTTCGCCAACAGCGCCCAGACCGGCGACATCTGCCCTGCCGACCGCAAGCTCTACGCGCTGCGCGATGTCACGGCGACGGTAGAGAGCATCCCCCTCATCACCGCCAGCATCATGTCCAAGAAGCTCGCCGGAGGCAGCGATGCCCTGGTGCTGGATGTGAAGTGCGGCGGCGGCGCCTTCATGAAGACCCGCGAGGATGCTCGCGCCTTGGCCCAGAGCATGGTGGCCGTGGGCAAGGCCCACGGCATGAAGATCAAGGCGCTCATCACGCGCATGGAAGAGCCCCTGGGCTGGGCGATCGGAAACGCGCTGGAGGTGATGGAGGCGGTGGAGATCCTCCGCGGGGAGCATGGGGATTCGGACCTGGCCCGGGAGAGCTTCCGCCTCGCGGCGGAGATGCTGATCCTTGGGGGGGGCGCTTCCACCCTGGAGGAAGCCCAGGCCCAGGTGGCCCAGGCCGTCCAAAGCGGAAAGGCCCTGGAGGCCTTCCGCGTCTGGACCCGCGCCAACGGCGGGGATGCCGCCTGCCTGGATGATTTCTCCCGC
>MWBB01000185.1 GCA_002068835.1 Acidobacteria bacterium ADurb.Bin340
ACGATGCGGGCATGCTTCACGAGCAGGGACATGGGCACCTCAAGAGAGGTTCCAGTCTAAAGCAGAGGCACGCCCATCGCCCTCTCCCGTTCGGGGTGTGCGGGAGCTCCGCCCGAAAAACATCCTGGGAAACCGACTCCAGATCGCGCTTGCTCTGCACCACATCCCGGACCAAGCCAGGAGCATGAACAGGCCTCCCTTTCGAATCGGTAAGGCCCCGAGCAGGCGCCGGACGCACGAATGGATGGGCCGTTGTCCACCCAGGCAGCGGGACGCCAGGGGCTTATCCCAGGGTATCTGTTATACTGATACCGCACACGAACAGGATGGCACCGATGAAACCCGCCGACATCCTCATGCAATTCGACACCTACCTGACCGGACGCGGGCTCCGTCTGGAGGGCATCGCCATCGGGGGCGCCGCCCTCGCGCTCCTAGGAATCATCACCCGGGAAACACGTGACTGCGACCTTCTCGATCCCGAACTGTCCCCTCAGATGACGGAGGCTGCCATCGCCTTTGCCCGCGAGGTACGGGCCCGTGGGGAACTCCTGCGCGACGACTGGCTGAACAATGGCCCCCGTTCGCTCGCACGGCTTCTGCCTGAAGGCTGGCGGTCGCGCCTCCAGCCCATTTTCCAGGGAAAATCCATCCACCTGTCGTGCCTGGGGCGCCCCGAGCTTCTCCTGAGCAAACTGTTCGCCCTGTGCGATCGCGGGATGGATCTGGGAGATTGCCTTGCCTTGGCCCCCAGCCCCGAAGAACTGACCCAGGCCCAGCCTTGGCTCGAAGCCCAGGATCTCAACCCCGAATGGCCCAGCCATGTGCGCGCCACCCTCCTGGATCTGGCCCGGAGGCTCCACCATGGCCTTTAGGCGACGGACCGATCCGCCTTCGCTTCCGAAAGGCGAGGCCCTGACAGCGGCCCTGGTGGGCCTCGGGATGGCTTTTGCAGCGGAACCCGCCCTGGAGCCGAACATCGAAAACACGCTCCTGGCCGCTTCGATCGAAGGGATGGAGCAGGAGGACCTCCGCGTTCTGGCGATGCTTCTGACCTGGCTGGAGATTCATTCCGCCTGGGTCAACGTCGACCGGCTGACCTGTCTGGTAAGCCAGCAGGGAGCTGAGCAGGTTCGAGCCTTCTGGAGCGCGGTCGGCCATTGGCTCGGCAAGGACCGGCGCTTCGCCCGCATGGCCAAAGCCTACACGGGTCCTCGAAGGGATCTGCTGGGCACCGGCACAGACTTTCTCGTGCGTCGTTCCGGAGAGGATCCCCGCCTGACCGAAGGCCCGCTGCGCGTACCGGCCGGGGCGCTCCGGGACCGCAGGGGCGATGTCCTTCGTCCAGCGGAACTGGCCATCCGCCATCGCACCTACCGTTGCCGCATCCTGCTGGGCCCTTCCTACCGGGCCGATATGTGGGCCGAACTGGAGGCGGAACCAAGCCTTACAGCCGCCGAACTGGCACGGCGGGCCAGCGGCTCCTTCGCAACGGCCTGGCATGTGAAGCGGGACTGGAACCTGCTGAAAAGCGCCCAGACCGGGTAGGTATGCCTGGGGCTTGAATCCACCTGCCCTTTCGGGCGCCCCTTCAGTCCACCTCGACCAGATCCAGCAGTTCGTCATCCTCTTCCGCGAAATCGCCCTCTTCGATGAGGACCTTCCGGATCTTGCCGGATTCCGGGGCGTTCACGTAGAAGGGGGTGTGGGCGGCATCGGTGCCCTCCAGGAGCATCAGCGCCTCGTCCTCGTCCACTTCCTGGCCCGCCTGGACGAACACATCCACCACGGTCCCCGGCCATTCCGCCCGGATGATCATCTCTTCGGCCCTCCCGGAAGCTCAGGGGGAAGGTAGGACGGTCCCGCGGGAAGCGCAAGGCTCCCCCCTCGAATCCTTCCAGGACCAGGGCAAGGCTGCGCCCTCCGTGGTAGCATGAACCCTTCGAAAACCCGTCCCGGCGGTGACCTCTGCAGGAAGCCCACCTCCCGTACCGAATGGCGGAGGGTTTCATGGAGCGATCACCTTCGGGCCATCCAGCGGGGCCGGGCCCCGAGGAGCCTAGATGAAGCAGCTTTCCTTCTCCCCCACCACCGTGCAGGTGGACCTGGGCGGCACGCCCATCAGCCTGGAAACGGGCCGCATCGCCAAGCAGGCCGCCGGCAGCGTCGTGGTGCGCCAGGGCGACACCATGGTGCTGGTGGCCGTGTGCACCGCCGATCCCCGCGAAGGCATCGACTTCTTCCCCCTCACGGTGGACTACCGCGAGCCCGTGTTCGCCGCCGGCAAGATCCCCGGCGGCTGGTTCAAGCGCGAGGGCAAGCAGACCACCCGCGAGACCCTGACCAGCCGCCTCATCGACCGCCCGCTGCGGCCCCTCTTCGAAGAGGGCTACAACGGCGACACGATGATCACCTGCCAGGTCATCAGCTTCGACGGCGAGCACCAGCCCGACACCCTGGCCATGGTGGGCGCCTCCGCCGCCCTCATCATCAGCGAGATCCCCTTCCACGCCCCCGTGGGCGGCGTGCGCGTGGGCCGCGTGGGCGGCCAGCTGGTGGTGAACCCCACCGTGAGCCAGCGCCACGAGAGCGACCTGGACCTGATCGTCGCCGGCACCGAAGAGGCCCTGGTGATGGTGGAGTGCGGCGCCCAGGAGGTGCTGGAAGCCGACATGGTGAAGGCCCTGCAGTTCGGCCACGACCAGATCAAGAAGCTGGTGAAGCTCCAGAAGGACCTGCGCGGCAAGGTGGGCAAGCCCAAGATGGTGCCCACCAAGACCGAGCGGAACGCCGAGGTCTACCAGAAGGTGGCCGCCGGCTACGCCGAGAAGCTCTGGGCCGCCCTCACCATGAAGGTGAAGATCGAGAGCTACAAGGCCATCGACGCCCTCAAGAAGGAGGCCGTGGCGGCCCTCTGCGCCGAGACGCCCGAACTGAAGGGCGAGGTGAAGGCCTGCTTCGACCTGCTGAAGGAGACCCTCTTCCGCAACGCCATCCTGAAGCAGGGCGTGCGCCTCGACGGCCGCAAGTTCGACGAGATCCGCCCCCTCAACATCGAGGTGGGCGTGCTGCCCGCCGCCCACGGCAGCGCCCTCTTCACCCGCGGCGAAACCCAGGCCATGGTCACCGCCACCCTGGGCACCGCCGATGACATCCAGATCATCGATGGCCTGGAAGAGGAATACGAAAAGAAGTTCTACCTCCACTACAACTTCCCCGGCTACTCCGTGGGCGAGTGCAAGCCCAACCGCGGCCCCGGCCGCCGCGAAATCGGCCACGGCGCCCTGGCCGAGCGCTCCATCATGACCATGCTGCCCAGCGCCGCCGAGAACCCCTACACCGTGCGCGTGGTCAGCGAGATCACCGAGAGCAACGGCAGCTCCTCCATGGCCACCATCTGCGGCGGCACGCTGGCCCTGATGGATGCCGGCATCAAGCTCAAGGCCCCCGTGGCCGGCGTGGCCATGGGCCTCGTGAGCGACGGCGAGAAGTTCGTGGTGCTCACCGACATCGCCGGCCAGGAGGACCACTACGGCGACATGGACTTCAAGGTCGCCGGCACCACCCAGGGCATCACCGCCCTCCAGATGGACATCAAGATCGGCGGCATCACCACCGAGGTGCTCACCAAGGCCCTCGACCAGGCCAAGAAGGGCCGCTTCGAGCTGCTCGCCGCCATGGGCGAGGTGCTGGCCGCGCCCCGCGCCGAGTTCGCGAGCAACGCCCCCCAGATGGCCACCATCACCCTGCCCAAGGAAAAGATCCGCGACGTCATCGGCAAGGGCGGCGCCACCATCCGCAACATCCAGGCCGTGAGCGGCTGCGATGTGAACATCGACGATGACGGCATCTGCCAGGTGGCCGGCGCCAACAAGGAAAAGCTCGAAATCGCCCTCAAGATGATCGGCGACCTGATCCAGACCGCCGAGGTGGGCCAGACCTACCTGGGCAAGGTCGTCTCCATCAAGGAGTTCGGCGCCTTCGTACAGATCCTCCCCGGCCTCGACGGCCTGCTGCACATCAGCGAAATCGCCCCCTACAAGGTGAAGACCGTCGAAGACGAACTGAGCGAAGGCCAGGAAGTCATGGTCAAGGTCATCGGCGTCGAGCCCACCGGCAAGATCCGCCTCAGCCGCAAGGCCCTCCTGCCCAAACCCGAAGGTGTCGAAGGCGAAGAGCCCGAAGCCGCCCCCGAAACCGAAACCAAGCCCCGCGAACGGCGCGAACGCCGGCCCCGGCGGTAAGATAATGACCTTTGGAGGGGGGCTATCGGCCCCCTTCCTTTGCTCTTTGCCCGATTTCCGCCGAGTCCGCCCAGTGGGCGTGTGCAAGGCTAGTCAGCGGCGTGATTATTTAGGGGTCTGGGTTTGGGAATGGCCAGGTTGGCCTGTTCATCACCACGCATCTACCGGAACCGACTTTTACAGGAAAATCCGGGGTTACCCCAAACGCAAGCGGCGCCTAGCCCCTTCGACAAAGACATTCCATGCG
>MWBB01000186.1 GCA_002068835.1 Acidobacteria bacterium ADurb.Bin340
CAGGGCACCGTGAACCTCAGCACCGCCGCCGCCTTCGTGGCATCGGCCGTCGGCGTTCCCGTGGCCAAGCACGGCAACCACGGTGTCTCCAGCCGGACCGGCAGCGCCGATGTGCTGTCGGCCCTGGGCCTCCCCCCGCTGCCTTCCGCCGCCGCGGCTGCCGAAGTCCTGGCCCGGCACGGCCTGGCCTTCCTTTACGCCCCGGCCCACCATCCCCTTTTCGCCCGAATCGGTCCCGTGCGGCGTGCCCTGGGCTTCCGCACGGCCTTCAACCTGCTGGGTCCCCTCTGCAATCCGGCCCGGGTGCGCCGCCAGGTCATCGGGGTGCCGTCCCTGGAGGCCCAGCGCACCCTGGCCTCGGTTTTGGCTGGCCTGGGTGCGGACCGGGCGCTGGTGGTGCACACGCCCGGTCCCTACGACGAGGTGAGCCTCACGGACGAAACCATCGGACTTCTGGTCCAGGGTTCGCACATCCGTCCCATGACCTTCGGGCCGGAGGCTCTGGGCGCCCGTCGGGTGGCCCCGGCAGCGCTCCGGGGCGGGGATGCTACGGCCAATGCCGCCCGGATCGAAGCCCTCTTTGTGGATCCGGAGCGGGATAGGGATCTGGCTGCGGCGATCTGCGCCAACGCCGCCTGCGCCCTCTGGGTGGCCGAGGGCGTTTCCAATCTGCGGGAAGCCTTCCACCAGGCCCAGGAGGCCCTGCGCTGCGGCGCGGCCCTGGCCCGACTCCAGGCCCTCCGGGCCTACAACCGGGAGGTGCGTCCTGAACTGGCTGGCTGAACACATCGCCTTCCGGCAGGCCGAAGCGGCCCGGCAGGCCTGCCGACCTTTCGCGGCCGCCCTCCGCGAGGGTTCGCCCGCGGTCATCGCGGAGCTGAAGTTCCACTCCCCCTCCAAGGGCGACCTGCGCCCCCAGCGGGATGTGGAGGCCGTGGCCCGGGCCTACGAAGGGGCCGGAGCCCAGGCTCTGTCCGTGCTGGTGGACCGCCGCCATTTCGGCGGCGACTGGAGCTTCCTGGAGCGGGCCCGGGCCGCCTGCGGCCTGCCGCTCCTCGCCAAGGGATTCTTCACCGCGCCCGTGGACCTGGCCCAGGCCCGGGCCGGGGGCGCCGATGCGGTGCTGCTCATCGCCCGGGCCCTGGAAGCGGCCGAACTGTCCCGGCTCGTGGCCCTGGCCCACGACCTGGACCTGGCGGTGCTCCTGGAGCTGCACGACGAGGCGGACTTGGCCAAGGCCGCAGGCCTGCCCGTGGACGCCCTCGGGGTGAACCACCGCGCCCTTGACACCCTGGCACTTCATCCCGATCAGACCGCCCGCCTGGCGCCCCGGCTGCCTCCGGGCCCCGTGCGGGTGGCGGAGAGCGGCCTGGCCACCCGCGCCGATCTGGACCGCATGGCCGACCTGGGCTATCACGCGGTGCTGGTGGGCTCTTCCCTCATGGCCGAAGCGGATCCCGGTGCGGCCCTGCGTCGCCTGAAGGGGGGCGCGCCATGACCTTCGTGAAGGTCTGCGGCCTCACTCGGGCCGAAGATGCCCGCCTGGCCTGGGAGCTGGGGGCTGCGGCCCTGGGCTTCGTCTTCCACCCGGGCAGCCCCCGGGCCCTCCGCCTGGAACAGGCGGCCCGCCTCCGGGCGGAGCTGCCGCCGGAGGCCTTCTGCGTGGGGGTCTTTGCGGATGCGCCCCGCAGCCTGCTCCAGGAGGCCGCCGAAGCGGCCCGCCTCGGGGCCCTCCAGCTCCACGGCCAAGAGACTCCAGAAGCCTGCGCGGGCCTAGCGGTTCCGGTGATCAAGGCCCTCAAGCCCGCCCAGGCCCGGGACGAGGGCCTCTGGAGGGCCTTCGCCCAGGGCGCCGCCGCCCTGCTGCTGGACGCGGACCACCCGAGCCTGCCCGGCGGCACGGGGCGCCCCACGGACTGGGCGCTGGCGGCCCGTCTCGCCCCCGAAGCGCGTCTGATCCTCGCCGGGGGCCTCCATCCGGGCAATGCGCTCCGGGCCCTCCAGCAGGTCCACCCCTTCGGCCTCGACCTCTCCAGCGGCCTGGAATCCGCGCCGGGTCTCAAGGACCCCACCCAGCTCCGCGCCCTTTTCCAAAACCTCTCCCTGAAAGGACCCCGTCCATGCCTGACCTCCTGACCCTCTCTGAACCCGCCATCGCTGGCACCTTCGGTCCCTACGGCGGCCGCTTTGTTCCCGAGGTGCTGAGTCGTCCTCTGGAGGACCTGGCCGTCGCCTATGCCGAGGCCGTGGCCGACCCCGCCTTCCACGCAGAACTGGGCGCGTTGCTGGCCCACTACACGGGCCGCCCCACGCCCCTGGACCTCGCGCCGCGCCTGTCGGATCGCGTGGGCGTTCCCGTGCTCCTCAAGCGGGAGGATCTCAACCACACGGGAGCCCACAAGATCAACAACACCCTGGGACAGATCCTCCTGGCCCGGCGCATGGGCAAGCGGCGCATCATCGCGGAGACGGGCGCGGGGCAGCACGGCGTGGCCACGGCGGCCGCCGCCGCCCGCTTCGGCATCGCCTGCGAGATCCACATGGGCGAGGAGGACATGCGGCGCCAGCGCCTCAACGTGCGCCGGATGGAACTCATGGGCGCCCGGGTCATCCCCGCCCGCACCGGCAGTCGCACCCTCAAGGACGCGGTGAACGAAGCGATCCGCGACTGGGTGGCCCACGCCGAGGACACCTTCTACCTGATCGGCAGCGTGGTGGGCCCCGATCCCTACCCGCGCATGGTGCGGGACTTCCAGAGCGTCATCGGCCGGGAGGCCCGGGCCCAGTGTCTGGCCCAGCTGGGCCGCCTGCCGGCCCTGGGCGTGGCCTGCATCGGCGGTGGCAGCAACGCCATGGGCCTCTTCCACGCCTTCCTGGGGGATGCGGAAGTGGATCTGGTGGGCGTCGAAGCCGCCGGGGCCGGGCTGGAGACGGATCGCCACGCGGCGACCCTCACCCTGGGCCGTCCCGGCGTGCTGCACGGCAGCTACAGCTACCTGCTCCAGGATGATGAAGGGCAGGTGATGGAGGCCCACTCCATTTCTGCGGGCCTCGACTATCCCGGCGTGGGCCCCGAGCACGCCTTCCTCAAGGACACGGGCCGGGTGCGCTACACCAGCGCCACCGACGCGGAAGCCCTGGCCGCCTTCGAGCTGCTGAGCCGCCTGGAGGGCATCATCCCCGCGTTCGAGAGTTCCCACGCCCTGGCCCAGGTGCTCCGGGACGCAGGGCGGCTGCCCGGGCCCGTGCTGGTGTGCCTCTCGGGGCGCGGGGACAAGGACCTGGAGGAATACCTGCTGCGCCGCGGCGCCACGGAGGAGCGCGATGCGCCACGCCTCTATTGCTGAAAAGACAGGGCAGGGCCGGAAGCTGCTGGCACCCTTCCTCTGCGCGGGGTTCCCGGAGCCCGGCTTGACCCTGCCTCTGATGGAGGCGCTGGCGGAGGCCGGCGCCGACCTCATCGAAGTGGGCCTGCCCTATTCGGATCCTCTGGCGGATGGCCCTGTGCTCCAGGCGGCGGCCCAGCGGGCCCTGAGGGCCGACCACCGGCTGGCCGACACCTTCGCGGCCCTCCGGGCCTTCACCGGGTCCCATCCCGAGGTGCCCGTCTTCCTCATGTCCTACGCCAACCCGCTGCTGGCCCTGGGGCCGGAACGCCTGGCGCGGGAGGTGGCCGCCGCAGGGGTGGCGGGCCTCATCGTTCCGGACCTGCCCCAGGCGGCGGAACGGCTGCTGGGACCGGACCTGCCGCCCCGCATCCCCTTCGCCACCCTCACCACGCCATCCGAACGCCTCGAAGCCCTTCGGGGCAGCGGCGCGCCCTTTCTCTATGCCGTGTCGGTTCTGGGGGTCACGGGCGCCCGCACGGGGGTGGAGGACCGCACCCTCGCCTTCCTGGCGGAGACCCGGCGCATCACGAACCTGCCGGTGCTAGCAGGCTTCGGCGTGGCGAACCCGGCCCAGGCGGCGGCGATGGCGGCGGTCTGCGATGGGGTCATCGTGGGCAGCGCCCTGGCCCAGGCCCTGGAGGGTGCTGCCGATCCCGTGGCTGCGGCCCGGGCCTTCCTGGAACCCTTCCGCGCGGCCCTGGTGGAGGCCCCATGCTCCTGATCCTCGATCCCGCCGCCGGACCCGGAGCCCAGGCGGACCTGCAGGCCGGTCTGGCCCGGCTGGGCCTGGAACCCCATCCGGCCGGGGAGGGCGCTCTTGGCCTGCTGGGGCCCTCCGATGCCCGCACCCGGGCCGAGGTGGCCCGCCTGCCAGGGGTGCGCAAGGTCGTGGCCCTGGCGGAGCCGTACCGGCTGGTGAGCCGCGCCTTCCATCCCGAGCCCACCCGCATTCCCCTGGGCGCCGCGGTGCTGCATTCCCGCTCGGTCGAGTTTTCGAAAAAATACAATATCCGGCTGCATGTTCGGTCAAGTTTTAATTATGAAGAGGGCACGGTCGTGATGCCCAAGGAGGAAATGATGGAGAAGTATGTAAT
>MWBB01000187.1 GCA_002068835.1 Acidobacteria bacterium ADurb.Bin340
ACAGGTGGTAGTGCTCCCCTTCGATCAGCGAACCGGGCACCACCAGCACCCGTCCGAGCCGCTCCAGGCCGTGGTGGGAGGCCTGGAGGACCAGGCGGCGATCGGTGCGGAGATCCAGGTGGTTCCGGAAGATGTCGTCCCGCCAGCTCCGTCCTGCCAGGGGGGGGCCGAAGAGGGGCACCTCGATGATGCCCGCGGCCTCCAGATCCGCGCGGAGCCCCACGTGGTAGTGGAGCGCATTGAGCCGGATGGCCTGGGTTCCGGTTTCGGCGCCCAGGGCTGCGTGTCCGGCCAGGAGTTGTCCGTATTCCGATCGGACGGCTTCGATTTCGGCCTCCACGGCCCGCTTCTGGCGTGCCAGTTCCGCCAGTTCGGTGTGGGCACGCCGGGTCTGATCCTGGGCCTCGGCGCGGGCCTCCCGAAGCTGTTCCCGTTCGACTCCGTTGAGTTCCCGGGGCGAAAGGGCGGCCGTGCCCTGGCCCACCCAGGTGCTGTAGGCGCCTTCGCTGTAGAAGTGGAAGACCTCGAAACCCGGGGCGAGCTTGTCCAGCAGGGGCGTTCGGGCCAGGAGGCGCCGGGCGTCTGCGTCGTCCAGGCCGCGGCCTCGGAGGAAGCGCAGGGCTAGGCCGTAATGGCTTTCATGGACTCCCACGAGGTCAGGGGCGGGCAGTCCTTCCCGAAGGCGATTCGCCTCGCTCTGGAGGGTTGCGATGCGCGCATCCTGGGCGAGGATTTCCCGCACCAGGCCTCGGCGGGAAAGGTCCCGCTCCCGGTTGACGAGGTTTTCCAGGAAGCGCTTCTGCTCGCTCGTCAGCACCAGGGTTGCGGCATCGGGCGCGCGGGTTCCGAGCCCTGCCCGGAAGAAGCGCCGCTGCTGGTCGGCCCAGGCCTGCCGCAAGGCCTGGGCGGCGGTTTCGGCCTGTTCGGCCTGGCGGGTCAGGTCCCGGATGCGGGGATCCTCCCGGCGGCAGGCGAGAGTCGCCACCAGGAGGGCTGCCCCCAGGACGCGCCGGGCTCGGCGGGTCCGTTCAGAAGCTGCGTCGGCTGACGGTGGCATTGGCGAGCAGGAGGCCCAGCATGAGGGCAATGGTGACCACCATGGCCTGGAAGCCCGCCTGAAGGCCCTCCAGCGGCTGCTGGTGGAGCATGAGGGTCAGGCTGCGGAATCCCAGGCTGCCGGGCAGGATCAGCATGAGGGAGGGGAGCAGCAGGGTTGCTCCGGGGCGGCGGGTGCGCCGGGCCCAGAGGTTGCAGGCGCTGCCCAGGACCAGGGCGGCCAGGCCGGCGCCGGCTTCCGGTCCCAGCATCTGGGTGCCGATGCGGGCGGCGCCCCAGCCCAGAACGGTGGCTGCGAGGGTCCAGCCGTAATCCTCCATGCGCCCCTGGAAGACCACCAGGAAGGACAAGGCGGTCAGCGCCAGGGCGGGGACAAGGGTCCAGGCGGGCAGGGGCACCGGGTCCATGGGAGGAGGTTGGAGCGTTCCGACCATCCGCTGGCCGAGGCCCACGCCGAAGGCCAGCAGGACGAAGACCAGACCGGTGCCCGCCAACCGGGCGGTGCCGGAAACGAGGTTGCCGGTGCCGAGTTCCTGCATGGAAACCAGCAGGCCCAGGCCGGGGACCAGCACGATGATGCCGCAGAGGATGAGGATGGCCTGGGAGGCCGGGGACAGGAGGCCCGCCAGGAGGGCTGCGCCTGCGGCGCTGACGAGCCCGCCCAGCAGAGGCGCCAGTCGGTTCAGGTTGTGCCGCCGCTGCAGGCTGGTGACGGCGAGGCCCACCAGCAGGCCGAGCAGGGCGCCCAGAAGCATTTCGCGCCAGCCCCCTTCGAAGCAGCGGGCGACTCCGAGTCCTGAAAGGCCGAAGGCCCCGATGACCCGCGTGGCCCCGTAGCGGTTGGGACGGGCCTTCAGGGCCGCGAGGCGGGCCCGTGCGCCGGCCACATCGACTTCGCCCTGGAGGACCAGATCCACCAAGCCTTCGGCCTCCGCCAGTTTCTCCAGATTCGATTCACCGGCCTCGATGCGCTGGAGGTAGGTCTTGCTGTGGTGGCCCTCCTTGCGCAGGGAGGCCAGGAACCCGGTGGGGGTGGCGTAGAGCGCGCCTTCCAGGCCCAGGTGGTCGGCCACCCGGCCCAGAGCGGTTTCCAGGGTTGCGGCGGAAACCCCGAAGGTCTGGAGAGCCCGCCCCAGCTCCAGCACGAAGGCCACCTCCGGGTGGGAACTGGGGGTGGGATCGGCGCGTTTCATCGAGGCCATGCCCCACCCTACACCAGGGCGCGCCCGTTCCCCCCCTCCAGCCCCCCAATCGGCGGGAGGTCCTTCCAGAGGGCGATCCGGGCGCTATGGTGAAGGTCATCCGAGGTGCCCCATGACCGCGCTCTGGTGGTTGATTGCGTCCATCGTGTTCCTCGTCATCGAGATGGTGACGCCGGGCCTGTTCTTCTTCGCATGCATGGCCATGGGCGCCCTGGCGGCCTCTCTGGCGTCATGGATGGGCGCAGGCCCCTGGACCACCTGGGGCGTCTTCTTCCTGACCTCCACCCTGCTGGTGCTGATCGTGGCCCCTCTGGCCCGGCGTTGGATGAACCGCATTCCCCCCAGCCCCGTGGGCCTCGACAGCCTTGCGGGCCAACGGGCCTACGTGGTCCAGGCCATCGATCCGGCCACCGGCGAAGGGCAGGTTCGTTTGGATACCGGCGCCCTCTGGCGGGGCATCGCCGATCGCCCCATTTCTGTGGATACCTGGGTGGAGGTGCAGGAAGTCACCGGAACCCGCCTGCGCGTCCGCTTGTCCGAAGCCAACCCCTCAACCAAGGAGTGAACCATGCCCGAACTTGTCGTGATCCTCGTCCTTGGGTTCTTCCTGCTGATCCTGGCAGCCAAGGCCCTCCAGATCATCCGGCCCTACGAAAAGGGGGTCGTCGAGACCCTGGGTAAGTACTCCGCTCCGCCGCGGGATCCGGGCCTCGCCTTCGTGATGCCCTTCTTCCAGACCCTCATCAAGGTGGACACCCGCGAGCAGGTCATCGATGTGCCTCCCCAGGAGGTGATCACCAAGGACAACGCGGCCGTCACGGTGGATGCGGTCATCTACTTCCGCGTTACGGATCCGGTGCGCGTGATCTACAACATCGCCAACTTCCAGTACGCGGCCGTGAAGCTGGCCCAGACCAACCTGCGCAACATCGTCGGTGAGATGGAGCTGGACCAGACCCTCACCAGCCGCGAGAAGATCAACAGCCAGCTGCGCCAGGTGCTGGACGAGGCCACGGACGAATGGGGCGTGAAGGTGGTGCGCGTCGAGATCCAGAAGATCGAGCCCCCTGCGGACATCACCAACGCCATGTCCAAGCAGATGAAGGCTGAGCGCGAGAAGCGCGCCGCGATCCTCGAATCCGAAGGCTTCAAGCAGAGCGCCATCCTCAAGGCCGAGGGCGAGCGCGAGAGCCAGATCCTGCGGGCGGAAGGCGACCGGCAGGGCGCGGTGATCCGCGCCGAAGGCCAGGCCCAGGCTGTGCGCACCCTGGCGGACGCCGAGAAGTTCCGCATCGAGACGGTGTTCAACGCCATCCACGCCGGCAACCCCGATGCGGGCCTCATTGCCATCCGCAGCCTGGAGGCCCTGGAGAAGGTGGCCGACGGCAAGGCCACGAAGATCTTCCTGCCCACCGAAGTGGGTGGTGCCCTGGCTTCCCTGGGCGCCGTGGCTGAGGTGTTCCGCACCAATCCGCAGGCTCCTGCGGCAAATCTGCCCGCAGCGCCCGCCAGGCCGGTGCCGCCCCAGGCCTGACCCCTTTATAGAGTTTGAGTCTCAGCTTGACCCCCGCCTGGCGGGGGTTAAGCTTTCCAGATCATGGGTTCCTGGCTGCGGATGCTGCTCGCCCTCCTGGTGGTCCTCGCGGTCCCCGGGCCTGGGCCTGCCGCGCCCCAGGCGCCCTGCGGCTGCTGCGAACCGGCCCCCGAGCCGTGCCCCTGCGCGCCGCCCACGGCGCCCCGCTGCCCCAGCCCGTCCCGGGACCTGGCCGCCCCTGCGGCGGTGGCCCTGCGGGAGGAGGCTCCTGAGCCCGTTCGGACTTCGCCCCGTGCGGAACCGCGCCCCTGGCCCGCTGCGATCCAGGTGCCGCTGCCTTGCCCGGAACCTCCTCCCGCGGTCCGTTCCCTTGAGGAACCGGCGCCTCCGCCCCTCGAACGCCGCCTCGCACGGCTCCGGATCCTTCGGTCCTGAGGCCCGACCCTGTTGAGGCTCCGCCCGTGCGGAGCCCTATGGTCGTACGCCCCCGTTCCGAATCCCTCTGGAGTCCTCCATGTCCGCAGCCTTCCGCCCCCTGGCGGTCGGCGCCCTGGTTCCGGCCTTGGCGGCCGCCCAGGCGCCTTCCCCCCTTCCACCTCCGCCCCTCCTGACCCTGCCTGGCCTGGCGGACCTCCTGGCGGAGGCCCGCCGCGCCAACCCCGATCTCCTCCGGG
>MWBB01000188.1 GCA_002068835.1 Acidobacteria bacterium ADurb.Bin340
AGAAGAGGACCGAGGTCCTCAGCGGCGGGGAATCCTGCCGCCTGCTCTTCTGCAAGCTCATGCTCCAGAAGCCCAACATCCTCGTTCTGGATGAACCCACCAACCACCTGGACCTGGAAGCCGTCATCGCCCTCAACACCGCCCTCCAGCGCTACGAAGGCACGATCCTGCTCGTCACCCACGACGAGGATCTGGTGGACGAGGTGGCCACCCGGCTCTGGGTCTTCCACGATGGCCGGATCCAGGATTTCCAGGGCACGTACGAGGAATACCAGAAGGGATAACCCGGCCTCCGAAGGCTCGCGTTGGCGCCCAGGACCTTGACCCCGCGGCCCCTGGGCGGTCCTTGTCATCCTTGAAGCCAACCGCCTGCTGTTTGATGGAGTGCGCCGCCATGACCCTCAAATCCCCCGTCCGCGTGGCGAGTTCTCTGAAGCGGCTGAAGCAGTCCCTGCATTTCATGAATCTCATGGTCCAGGTGATGGCCACCATCATCGGCATCCTGATCGCTCTGGGGCTCGACCAGTTGAAGGTGGCGCGCCAGAACCGCCGCAATGCCGCCCAGGCCCTGGGTTTCGTTGTCTCGGACATGGAGGCCAACCAGCGTCGGCTGGCCAAGACCCTGGAATCCTTTGGGAGCAACGAGAAGGCCGCCATGGACAACCTCGCGTTCCTCCAGGCCTGCCGCAAGCGAACGCTGGCTCCCGTGGGGAAGGAAACGATCCATGCCTTCCCCACCCTGTCGCTCACCATCCTCCAGTCGGCCTCCTGGGAGACGGCCGTGGCCTCCCAGACGGCGAGCCACCTGGAGATGGGGCGGGTCCAGAAACTCGCCGCGATTTTCGAATTGCAACGGAAGTTCGAAGAGGCCCAGAGCGATCTGCTGCGCAAGGGCAGCATCCGTGCGCGGTTTGCGGTGCTCAACCAGGAGCCCAGCCACGCGGCCTCGCTGTCCAGCGCCGAGGTCCGCGGCCTGGAATACGATCTGATCGATTGGTACAGCCTGCTGCAGAACGCGAAGGTGCTCGGAGAAGCCCTGCAGGAGGCTTACCAGGAAACCCTTCCGATCTGCAGATCGTAGGGGGTCATTCAACGGCAGGAGCTGACCCCCTCTGGCCTTGGGGGACGAGGGGCCGGTCCGCACCTTGATGGCAACGATCCCCGATGGGAGCATGGCCCCAGGGCGGTGCTGGGCCTGGCGTCTTCCACCCCCTCGGATCCGCCACCGCAAGCTCACCCGTTGAGGCTTTCCATGAGCGTGTTCTTCCGGAGCCTTCTCCTGATCGTCTGCGCCGCCTTCGGGGCCCTGGCCCAGGGGGATGTGCGCGAGGGGCTCACGCTGCCCAGCCGCATCCTGGGCCACCCCATCCGATACACCATCTACCTCCCGCCGGGCTACGAGGCCTCCAAGCGCACCTACCCGGTGGTGTATCTCTTCCACAACGCCCAGGAGGATGACACCGCCTGGATCCACCAGGGCGAGGCGGCCCAGACCCTGGAGCGGGGCATCGCTTCCCGGGAGCTGGTGCCCATGATCGTGGTGATGCCCGATGGGGGCACCAGCGGCTTCATCAACAGCGCTGATGGCTCCGTTCGCTGGGAGGATGCCTTCCTGCAGGAGGTCATTCCCTTCATCGAAAGCCGCTTCCGGGTGCGGCCCCACCGCATGGCCCGGGCCCTGGCGGGCCACGCCTCCGGCGGGCGGGCCGCCCTCACCCTGGCCTTCAAGCACCCGAACCTGTTCCGGGCCTGCGTGGCCCTGAGCCCCGCCCTGCACGATGCGGAGGCCCTGGCCGCCCTCAGCGAGGACCAGTGGACCTTGGACTACGCCGCAGTCTACGGCGCGGGCCTGCAGGGGGCCGCGCGGGCCACGGAGCACTGGCGGGCCCACAGCCCCCTGGCCCTGGCGGAGCGGATCGCCCCCCGCCCGCTGGGTTCGCTCCGCATCTACCTGGACTGCGGCGACAAGGACCCCCTGCTGCCGGGCAGCCTGGCCCTGCACCAGTTGCTGCGCGGCCGGGGCCTGGTCCACGACCTGCGGGTGCGGAGCGGCGACCACCGCTGGTCCACCTGGCGCACGGGCCTGCATCCCGCCCTGGCCTACCTGAGCGGCGTGTTCCGCCAGGAGTGATCACCCCTCGGCCCGCAGGGCCCGCCAGAGCTTCCACGAGCACCAGCCCAGCAGCAGGACCGTGAGCGCCGAAAGCACGAAGAGGGGCGGGAAGAGCCAGCCCAGGGTCCGATGGGCCGCGCTGCCGCCCTCCTGCCAGGAGGCCCGGCTCATGCGGGCCCCGACCTGGAAGGTGTTCCAGACCTGAAGCCCGCCCACCGCCCCGAGCACCCGCAGCTCCCGCCGGATGCGGGCCTTCCGGGATTCGGGATCGGTGTGGATCTCGGGGCTCAGGGCCCCGGGCCGGGCCCGGAAGTAGCAGCGGTTCCCCGCCTGGCCCAGGCAGTCCCAGCCTCCATCCCGGAAGAGGGCCAGGTAGTCCAGACGCGCCTGCCCCGTGAGGGTGCTGGTGGTCTGGAAATCCAGCCGGTAGCGGTCCTCCCGGGGTTCGCCCGCTTCGAAGCGGAATCCGAAGATTCCCGGTTTCACCAAGTGCCAGCCCCGCCGGGCCTGGGCCTCCAGCCAGGCCTCCTGCTGGGCATCCTGATGGGCCAGGAAGAAGCGCCAGAAGGTCTTGGTTCGGTTCATCGTCCACCTCCGAGGGTTTCCAGGGCCCGCAGGCCCAGGGCATGCAATCCATCCAAGCGCGCCACTTCCGCGGTGAGGGCAGACCGCCCCCGTTCCGTGAGGGCATAGACCTTCCGGCGCTCGGCGCCTTCCTCCCGCTCACCCGCAGGCACGATCAGCCCCTTGTCCTGAAGGCCCGTCAGGGCTCCGTAGAGGGTGCCGGGGCCCAGCTTCACCCGTCCGGCGGTGGCTTCGGCCACCCACTGCATGACCGCGTAGCCGTGCCGGGGTTCCGACAGGGCCGCCAGGATGCAGAAGGTGGATTCGGTGAGGGGCTGGGTGGGCGGATCGGCAATCGAGTGGGCCACGGGTCACCTAGGAGGAGCGATAGATCGAGAGACAATCCATCGATACTCAATATATCGGACAGCGATACAAGATTGTCAAGCCCACCCCCTGCCAAAATCGCCCCATGGATCTGCTGCTGGCCGCCTTCCCCCCTGAGCTGGGCCCCTGGCTGGAGGCGCCCCCGGCAGGCTGGCGCTCCGACTGCACGGGCATCGGCGCCCTGACGGCCGCCGTCACCACGGCCCGGCTGCTCCAGGACCATCGGCCGGAGCGTGTGCTCTTCCTGGGTACCTGCGGCGCCTACGATGACCGGCTGGCCGTGGGGGACCTGCTGGCCGTATCCCAGGCCATCGCCGCCAGCGCCCCGGAGCTCCGGGGCGCCGCCTTCCGGCCCCAGGCGGAACGCACCCGCTGGGCCGCCACCTGGCCCCTGGCGCTGCGGAGCCACGCGGTGGTGGTGCCCCCGGCCATCACCACAGACCTCCGGGACGCGGACCTGCTCTCCACCCTGGGCCCGGCGGAACACCTGGAACTCACGGGGGTCTTCGCCGCCTGCCACGGCGCCGGCGTGCCCTGCGCGGCGGCCCTGGGCGTGGCCAACGCCGTGGGGCCCGAGGCCCATGAGCAGTGGCGCCGCCATCACCGGGAGGTGAGCGCATCGCTGCGGGCGGCGGTGCTTCTGCTGCTGGGCTGACCCGGTCGGCACGGTTCCGGGGCCCGATCATCCAAACACCTGGAGCCCCCATGTCCCTCGCTGACCTAACCCCCTTCCAACTCGGAGCCCTGGGCACCGCGACTGCGGCCGCAGCCACGGGACTGGGGGCCCTGGGGGTTTTCCTGCCCCGGCTCCGGGGGCGGGACGGCTTCCTGTTCCTGGCGGGCGCCAGCGCCCTGATGCTGCTGGCTTCGGTGTTCAGCCTGGCCTACCCCGCTGGGCAGCTCCTGGCGCCCACCCTCCCCGATCTGGCCTGGATGGTGGCCCTGGTGGCAGGCCTCGCTCTGGGCGCCCAGGGCCTGCGATGGCTGGATCGGGGGGCTTCCGCCCTGCGTCGCCGGGCCGAAGGACGCGGGCCCTGGCTCGTGGTGTTCGCCCTCTTCCTCCACAACATCCCGGAGGGCCTGGCGGTGGGCACGGCCCTGGCAGGTCCCAGCCCCCTGGCCGGGCTGCCCCTCCTGACGGGCATCCTCCTGCACAACCTGCCCGAAGGCCTGATGGTGGCCACCCTGGCCCTGAGCTGGGGCTGGAAACCGGGGCGGGCCGCCGGGGCGGGCTTCCTCACCGGCCTCTCGGAACCCCTGGCGGGCCTGCTGGCAGCGGGGGGCACCGTGGGCTTCCCGGTGCTGGAACCGTGGATCCTCCTGGGCACCGCAGGCGCCATGATCGAGCTGGTGCGGCTGGAGGTCCTGCCCCAGGTGCGGGCC
>MWBB01000189.1 GCA_002068835.1 Acidobacteria bacterium ADurb.Bin340
CAAATATGAACACACCAAAAATAGAAAATATACTTCGTGATAACGAAAATAAAATATTATATCGTGTTATGGCTTGTGGATAGCGCCCTGGCCGGCCGGTAGGCCGGAAGAAGGGCACCAAGACGGCGCGCCACACCCCATCCAAGCCCAAGCCGGCTCCGGTGGAAGCGCCTGCCGTGGCCGTGAAGACCCCGCCAGCCAAGCCTGCCAAGAAGGCGCCCAAGAAGGGCAAGGCCGCACCGGCGAAGCCTCCCGTCGCCAAGGCCGCTGCAACCAAATCCCCGAAGGCACTCCGGGCCAAGAAGCCCGTGAAGAAGTCCTCAGTCGCGACCAAGAAGGCGACCGCAAAAACCTCGAAGTAGCTCATCCATCGGGCAAAAACACCGAAGGCAAGGGTTCAGCGCCCTTGCCTTCTTTCAGTTTGGTGGCCTTGAAGCTAGGCCATGTTGTGCCGGACCTTGTAGCTCCAGACCCAAGCCCGCGCCTTCCCACGCAGGACCTGAAGGGCTATCCAGGGCACAGTAAGTAGGAGCATCGGCGAGGAGATCAGGAAAATCACCATGCCGACCAGGAATGCGCGGAGCGGGCGCATTCCGAAGTAGGTCAGGCTGGGCACCCACGTATTCATGAACCACCAGGGCTGGGAGCGATGCCGGGCCAGGCAGGTGTTGAGGAACCGGCGGTTGGCCGCGATGTCGGTCCCCTTGCTCAGCTTCTCGTTGATGCGCCACAGGGTGGGCATCACATGGAGCGCGACCACATAGAACGCGACACCGATGAAGGTGTTCAGGTAGGTTACCGCAAAATCAGACCTCCCGAAGCGCTTCATGAGACGGCCGAAGCCGGCCAACCACGCAGGGGTCTTCTTTTTAACCTCGCCGAAGACGATCTTTTCCATACGCTCCTGCACGTGTTCCATGTCCTCGCGCCGCTTGCGGGCTTCCGCAGCGACCTTCGGGTCGTAGTAGAACGTCGCGCCGTGGTACCCACGCACCTGGATCAGGTTGGTCCCCGACTGTTCAGCCTGGCGAAGAGCCTTGCTCATTTCCATTGGTTCACCTTTTTTGCGCCTTGCGCGGAGAAATGCGCCGATTGCGCTGGGACAAGGGATAGCCTACAAGGAAAGAGCCCTCCCCTCGCCGAAGATGCAGACTGGGGCTTGGTTCGCTTTGCGTCGCCCCACTTTCGGACCAGGAGTGGTGCATGCAACCCCCTACTCCTGGGAAGTTTAGGTTGGCATTCACTTCCCGCCACCCCGGGATGGGCCTTTGCGCGAGAGACCCCGCGAGTCCTGCGTACGCGCAGGATTGCGCGCGCATTCAGCCGCGCAATCCTGTTGAAGCAGGCCGTCAGGCCGACTCCTCCACGTGCCGGTAGATCTCGCTCCAGAACATGCGATTTGGCGCCTCGCGAAGGGCACTTCGCTCGGTCGCCCGCACGAGCCGGGCTTCAAGCTCCTGAAGGAACGCCACCAGTTCTGATCTCCGGGGGAAGGCCTCCCCGCGTCGGACCTGAATCAGGAAGGGCGCTTCCGGCCTCCGGACGATGACCTCCCCCTTTTCAGCAAGGTCCAGCCCGACATTGCCAAGCCTGATGGCGTGCATGAGGATAGGAGAAATATACTGCTCGGAGGGGTCGCCCTCTGGGCCGCAGGTGTATTCACGGCGCATCCGGCCGAGGTTGCTGCCGGTTCCCTTCGCGGAGAGGGATTCGACCTGCTTGTTGAAGTAGCCGAGGATGCCCCTGAACCAAGCCTTGCTCACGATCTCCTGGCGATTTTCGAGAACCGGGTCTACCAGCGGATCCCGGTAAACGATCTGGTCTGCGGGGACAAAAAACATCTCCGCAACGGAGAATTTGCCCTTCAGGCCGAGGTCCAGGAGCTTCCTGAGGGGGTCAACCTGCAGGTCGTCCGGCTCCGATCGGTTGATGCCTTCAAACGGGGCGTCGAGCGACAGGAGATTCCTTCGGCCGTGCGCAAAAGTCCCTCGGAAATCGAGGTCAGAGGTGGGCCCGCTGGTCCCATAGGCGTGACTGCCGCCAATGGAGAGGTAGAGAAGGCGTCCACGCCCACCAATCTCCCTTTTCAGCCCATCCACAAGGCGGGTATGACCGTCCTTGTTCGGCTGGGGTTCGTGGATAGGACACCCTGGAGGACCTGGGACTCCTGGGTCTGGTCCCGCCGCCTCCGGATCCTTCCCTGCGTCCTCCCGTTCCGGAATCCCCCGCGCGGCCCGTTGCCGCGCCCCAGCGGAGCCGGGCGCTGTCGCCCCCCTCCTCCCCTCCCGCGGCGCCTGTCTGGACTCCGCCCACGGATGCCGTGGGCTGTCCGCCAAGGGAGGCGGTGGCCTCCGCGGCCACCCTGGCGGAACTGGAGGCCCGCGTCCAGGGCTGCCTGGCCTGCCCGCTGGGGCCGGGCCGTCTTCGTTTCGTGTTCGGAGAGGGGAACCCTTCGGCCGATCTGATGTTCATCGGGGAGGGGCCGGGGCGTGACGAGGATCTGCAGGGACGGCCTTTCGTGGGGCGGGCCGGGGAACTGCTGGACAAGATGATCGGTGCCATCGGGCTGGAACGCAGCGAGGTCTACATCGCCAACGTGGTGAAGTGCAGGCCCCCCGACAACCGCGTGCCCACGGCTTCGGAGGCCCAGCGCTGCCTGGGCTACCTGATGCGTCAGATCGACCTCATCCAGCCCAGGGTGATCGTCACCCTGGGAGCCACGCCGTTGAGGGAGCTCCTGGGGGTTGGCGAAGGCATCACCCGGGTGCGCGGACAGTGGAAACGTCTGGAGCCCCAGGGTATTCCGGTGATGCCCACCTTCCATCCGGCCTACGTGCTGCGTCAGTACACCGACGATGTTCGCCGGGCCGTGTGGACGGATCTGAAAGCCGCCCGGGCTTGGCTGGATCGGCCCAAGGGGTAGCCTTTTCCTGTTCCCAGGCTGAGGGACGTCAGTCGACCGCGCCCAGCAGGCGGTCCAGGTGGGCCCGGAGGCCGCTTTCCATGGCCGGGGCCAGGGCCTGGAACATGATGCCCAGCCCCAGCACAGCCATGGGGGCGCTGCCGGCTTCGCTGCCCAGGCAGTAGCGCACTTCCGCCGTCAGGGGGGATTGGGGAAGGTCGGGGTGTTCGAAGGTGAACTGCTCCAGCAGGGTGCCTGCCGGGAACAGCCCCGCGTCCCGCGCCCCCACCATGGCGAAGCAGCCCCCCAGGCTGAGGTTGGTGATCCGCACGCCCCGGAACGGGTGCCCGCGGACCAGGAAGCGAACGGTGTGATCCGGTCCGACAACGATGCGCTGGGCGTCCCTTCGTTCGCTGGGTGTGGTCATGGTGGCTTCCGGGGATTCTCCCTGGAGCCTAGCAGCAGCATCCCGTATGATGAACATTCCAACGGCCTAACCCACCGAGGGACCGGGGCCCCGAGACGGGGAGCCCTGGCAGGGTCAGGTGCCCTGCCTAACCGCACGGGGACGACGCGCTTTGCGCTGGCCGAAACAACCAGGAGCAGTCCCATGGAAGTCCTCCTCATCGAGAACGTGATCAACCTCGGCGTGCGCGGCGATGTCGTGAACGTCAAGGACGGCTACGCCCGCAACTTCCTCCTTCCCCGCAAGAAGGCGCTGCCCGTCACTGCCGGGAACAAGCGCCAGATCGAGCTGGAGAAGGAGCGCGCCCAGAAGCTGCGCGCCAAGGAGATGGCCGAAGCCCAGGATCTGAAGAACCGCCTGGAGGCCGTGAGCCTCGCCGTGACCAAGAAGGCTGGCGAGAACGGCCACCTGTTCGGTTCCGTCACCAATGCCGACGTGGCCGAAATGCTCAAGGCCAAGGGCTTCGAGGTGGAGAAGCAGGCCATCAGCCTGCCCCACGTCAAGGAACTCGGCAGCTTCGTTGTGGAAATCCGCCTCTACACGGGCGTGCACGCCAAGCTGTCCCTCGAAGTCACGGCCCTGGCTGCCGAGTAGTCCCTTTACTGGGCCCGGCCGCGAGGCTGGGCCCGATGCCCCTTTTTTCCTGAAAGGAACCCCATGAGCAAGACCGCCAAGCCCGAGACCCTCGGCATTCCCGAGCTCGCCGCCGCCCTCGCTGATGCCAACGACCTGACCAAGGCCCGCGCCAAGGCCATCCTGGACGGCCTTCGGGACGAAATCGTCAATGCCCTCCTGGCCGACAAGCGCGTGAACATGTTCGGCCTCGGCACCTTCGAGGTCCGCGCCACCAAGGAGAAGATGGGCCGCAACCCCAAGACCGGCGAAAGCATCAAGATCCCCGCCGGCCGCAAGGCCGTCTTCAAGGCCGCCAAGGGCCTCAAGGATCAGCTGTAAGCTCGATCCGAACGAACGCAGGAGGCCGCCGGAAGGCGGCCTCCGTCGTTGGGGGCGAAGGCCTTGCGGCCGTGCAGGCCGT
>MWBB01000190.1 GCA_002068835.1 Acidobacteria bacterium ADurb.Bin340
AACTGGCGGCCTACACGGGCGCGAAGCACGCCATCGGCATGTCCAGTGGCACGGATGCCCTGCTGGTGGCCCTCATGGCCCTCGACCTCAAGCCGGGGGACGAGGTGATCATCCCGAGCTTCACCTTCTTCGCCACCGCGGGGGTGGTGGCGCGGCTCAACGCCACGCCCGTCTTCGTGGACCTGGATCCCGTCACCTTCAACGCCGATCCCAAGGCCATCGAAGCGGCCATCACCCCCCGCACCAAGGCGATCATGCCGGTGCACCTCTTCGGCCAGCTGGCCGACATGCCCGCCATCCTGGCCCTGGCGGCCAAACACGGCCTCCCCGTGGTCGAGGATGCCTGCCAGAGCCTGGGCGCCAAGGGCTGGGGCAAGGCCGCAGGCCAGTTCGGCGCCATGACGGGCTGCTCCTTCTACCCCACCAAGAACCTGGGCGCCTTCGGCGACGCGGGCCTGACCCTCGTGGCCGAGGACGAATCCCTGGCCGCCAAGGTTCGCCGCCTGCGCGTGCACGGCATGGAGCCGGTCTACGTGCACCACGAGGTGGGCATGAACGGGCGCCTGGACGAGTTCCAGGCCCTGGTGCTCCGGGCCAAGCTGCCCATGCTGGATTCCTGGCACGAAGGCCGCCGCAGGCACGCCGCCTGGTACTTCGAGCGCCTCACGGCCCTCACCCCCGAGGAGATCGTACTTCCCCGCGAAGTGGTGCCCGAGGGCCGCCACATCTACAACCAGTTCACGGTGCGCGTGAAGCAGGGCAGGCGCGACGCCCTCCAGGCCCACCTGAAGGCCCGCGGCATCGGCAGCGCCATCTACTACCCCATCGCCCTCCACGAGCAGCCCTGCTTCCAGTACCTCGGCTACGCCAAGGGCCAACTGCCCGCCACCGAACTGGCCTGCCAGGAAGTGCTCAGCCTGCCGGTCTACCCCGAAATGACCGAAGCCATGCTGGAAGATGTTGCCCAGGGCCTGCTGAGTTTCTTCGGGAAGTAGACATACCCGTTCACAGAAAGCAGGTCGGCGCTCCGCCGACCTGCTTTCTGTGAACCGCTCGGGCCCTCAGCTATCCAGTTCTTCCTTCACGTTGGACTGGCCCATTTCGATCAGGCGATCCCGGGCGCGGCCGGCCCATTCGGAGGCGGGATAGCTCTCCACCAGGCGTTCGAAGAAGCTGCGGGCTTCGGCGCGGTACTTGGTTTCTTCCTCCTTGCGGAAGGCGTCCATCTCTTTGCGGAGGTCCTGGAACTCTTCCCGGCTGAGGCTGGAGAGGTCGTCCTTCTCCTTGCGGGCCAGCCAGCCCTTCTGGAACTGCTCCGCGGACTCCAGGGTGAGCTGCTTGCGGCGCAGGGCTTCGCCCAGGAAGTAGTAGGCCCGTTCCCGGTCCACATGGTCGGGGTAGGTCTCCATCAGCTCCTTCAGGCGGCGTTCGGCGCCCGCGAAGTGGTACACGCTCACATAGTGGATGCCCACCACCAGTTCGTGCTCCGCCAGGCGGCGCCAGCACTGGGTCACCTTGGCCCGGGCGTCCACCACATAGGGGCTGCCAGGGGTTTCGCGGATGAGGTTCTGGAAGGCGTCCAGCGCCCTGCGGGTTTCGGCCTGGTCGCGCTCGGCGGATTCGATGGCGGCGTAGTGGCAGAGGGCCAGGCGGTAGAGGGCATAGTCGCGGCGCTCGTGGCGCGGGAAGTAGTTCAGGAAGCTCTGGTACTCCACGATGGCTTCCGGGTAGTGGGTGCTGCTCTGGAAGAAGAAGCTGTCCGCCAGTTTCAACTTGGCGGCGGGGTATTCCGGTGTGGAGGGCAGGTATTCCTCGATCTGGCGGAGGGCGCGACGGGCATCCTCCCACTTGCCCCGCTGCAGGAAGCCGTCGGCCTGGGCCAGCAGCATGGGGGCCGTCAGCAGGTTTTCCCGGGGGTCCTTCTTGGCGCTTCGGCAGCCGAAGGTTCCGCCCAGGAGGGCGGCCATCAGGGCGGTGGTCAACAGGGCGGTGCGGTTCATGGGCGATCCTTCGTTCCTACCATCGTGGCGTGAGGGGCGTTCGGGTTCCATCCTGCGCGAAGTCCTTCCAGCCAGGGCGCCAGGAGGTCCAGGGCCTCGTTGCGGCGCAGGTCGTGGAGGAGCTCGTGGCGCAGGCCTTCCAGGCGGTGGCGCTGGAGACGTCCGGGCTGGAGGGCGGCCCAGAAGGATTCGGAGGCGTCGGGATCCACCACCGTATCCGCGCCGGCTTCGAGCAGCAGGATGGGGCGGTCCAGTTCGTGGCCCAGGCTGATGAGTTCCCGCCGCCCTTCGTCCAGGGCCTCGGCGAAGGCCGCCGTGACCCTGCGGTGGCAGAGGGGATCGGCCCAGTAGCGCTGCACGAAGACGGGATCGGAGCAGACCTGGGCCTTGTCGTTGGGCAGTTCCAGGGGTATGTGGGGTGCGATCCGCAGCAGGAGGCGCTGCACCCATCGCAGCGGCGCGGAAACGGGTCGGACCGCCAGGGCGGGGCTGGTGAGGACCAGGCCATCCAGGGTATCGGCGTGCCAGAGCAGGGCCAGGAGGGAAACCAGGCCCCCGAAACTGTGGCCCAGCAAGACTTGAGGGCAGACGGGCAGGGGCGGGAGGGGCATGCCATCCAGCACCCGGGGTGGGGCGTTCAGGCGCTGGGCATCATGGCGCCGCTCATGGCGCAGGAAGAGCACCAGGTCATCCACGAAGGCCCGGATGCCGTCCGCATCGCCCCGCACGCCCCCGCTGCGCCCGAAGCCTCGGTGGTCCATGGCGGACACGGACCAGCCCCGGTTGTGCAGCCACTTCGCCACATGCCGGTAGCGCTCGCCGTGCTCCCCGTAGCCGTGGGCGATCACCACCCGACCCACGGGGTCGGGGTGCTCCCAGCGGCGGAAGGCCAGGGCCGTTTCCGAATGGCCCGCCAGGAACCCGAAGTTGGTGGGTTCCAGGTCGTCGGGCAGCACGGAGGGAGCTTCGGCCATCCAACCAGGATACCGGGAAGCGGGAAAGGGCCGGATGCCGTAAAGTTGAAGCATGGCGCCCCTCCGGGCGCCTTTTCCCGCGGACGGCCCATGGACTTCGAATCCCTGATGCGCATCAAGAACGAGCTGGACCCCCGGGTGCGCCAGCTCGTGCAGCACCTGGATCCCGAGCGCAAGGCTCTCGAACTGGAGCAGATCGAGGAAAAGGCTGCGGCGCCGGGGTTCTGGGACGATCCCGATCTGGCCCGGCCCGTGCTCAAGGCCCGGGGGCTTCTCACGGAGGACCTGGATACCGCCAAGCGCCTTGCGGGCGGGCTGGAGGACCTCGAAACGGCCCTGGAACTGAGCCGCGATGATGCCGACATGCTCACCGAGGCCGAGGCCGTGGAGGCCAAACTGAGGTCCGATGTGGAAGCGGCCGAACTGCGCATGATGCTCAGTGGCGAACTGGACCAGAACAACGCCATCGTGGCCATCGCCCCGGGCGCCGGCGGCACCGAAAGCTGCGACTGGGCCGCCATGCTCCTGCGCATGTACCTCCGCTACTGCGAATCCAAGGGCTGGAAGACGGAAATGATCGACTACCAGGATGGCGACGAGGCCGGCGTGAAGGGGGCCACCTTCATCGTCAGCGCCCCCTACGCATACGGCTACCTCCGTGCGGAGGCGGGGGTCCACCGCCTGGTGCGCATCAGCCCCTTCGACGCCGCCAAGCGCCGCCACACCAGCTTTGCCGCTGTGTACGTGAGCCCCGAACTGGACGACACCATCGATCTGGAGATCCCCGAGAAGGATCTGAAGATCGATGTGTTCCGGGCCAGCGGCGCCGGCGGCCAGCATGTGAACCGCACGGAATCCGCCGTGCGCTTCACCCACCTGCCCACGGGCATCGTGGTGCAGTGCCAGGACGAGCGCAGTCAGATCAAGAACCGCGCGCGGGCTCTCAAGGTCCTGCAGTCCCGGCTCTACGAGCTGGAGCGCCGCAAGTTCGAGGAGAAGGTGGCCGCCGCCAGCGGCGAGAAGTCCGATGTGGCCTGGGGCAGCCAGATCCGCAGCTACGTGCTCCAGCCCTATCAGATGGTCAAGGACCACCGCACGGGTCATGAAACCAGCCAGACCCAGAAGGTGCTGGATGGCGAGATCGATGATTTCGTGCGGGCCCAGCTGCTGGCCAAGAGCCTGAAACCGAATGCCTGATCCGGGAGGCCGCCATGGCCCTGTCCGCCCTGTTCCTGACCGCCGCGCTGATCCAGACTCCGGCCCCCGCTCCGGAACGGGCCGCGGTGGAGGCGCCCATCCAGGCCTATTTCCGCTACCACCGCACCGGCGATCCCCAGGGGCTCGTGGAGGCTTTCCATCCGGCGTCCCTCCTCCAGTGGAGCGAAAAGGGCCAGCGGAAGATCCTCACCCAGCAGGCGCCCCCCGCCGG
>MWBB01000191.1 GCA_002068835.1 Acidobacteria bacterium ADurb.Bin340
CGGTCTGGTGGCCCTGCCCATCCCGCTTCTGGCGGGAGTGATGGCTCTGCTGAAGGATGTGGGGGGCGCCGCCTCCTACGCCTCCCTGGCGCCGACCACCCTGAACTTCTGGCTGCAGCCGGAGAACCCCTGGGTGCGTGGGGCCCTGGCAGTGCTGGATCCCTTCTACCTCTTCTCCTTCTTCACTCTCTACCTGGCGGCCCGCCACACGCTGCGGCTGAAGCAGGGCGCGCTCATCGGGCTGATGATCCTCATGGGATTCTTCGGGTTCGTGGGCCACTTCATGGGCGGGCTCTTTTCATGACCAGGCGTAACAAGTTCCTTTTCGGCATCGGGGGCGGGCTGATCCTTCTGATCGTGCTGGCGGCCGCGTTCCGAGGCCCCGGTGAAGACAGCGCCCTCCTGGCCTGGGACACGGTTTCCCAGGGGGACATCCGGGAGACCATCACGGCCTCCGGTGAGATCCAGTCCCGCACCAAAGTCAACGTGGGCACCTCGGTGATGGGCGAGATCAAGGCCATCCATGTGAAGGACGGCCAGGAGGTGAAGGCCGGCGATCTTCTGGTGACCATCGACCACGAACGTCTGCAGCAGGAACTCACCCGGGCCACCGCCATGCTGGACGCCCAGCGGAAGGAAACGGCCCGGCAGGAGGCTTCCTTCACCAAGGTCCAGGAAACCTTCCGCCGCATGGACCAGCTCTTCAAACAGGGGCTGGTCTCCGACGAGGACTTCCGCCAGGCCAAGCTGAACCGCGACAGCGCGGAGCTGGGCTTCGGCGCCTCCCAGGCGAATGTCCAGCAGAGCCAGGCCAATCTTGCGGCCATGCGTGATGCCCTTTCCAAGGCCGTGCTGCGTGCGCCGATCTCCGGGCGCGTCACGGGCCTGAAGGCGGAAAAGGGTGAAACGGCCATTCCGGGCCAGAGCAACGTGGCCGGGGCCCTGCTCATGGTGATCTCGGACATGAACGAGCTCATCGCGGAAATCAAGGTGAACGAGAGCGAAGTGGTGCGCCTCAAGCCAGGCCAGACGGCCCAGGTGGTGGTGGAATCCCTGCCGGGTCGGGTCTTCCCGGGCAAGGTCTACGAAGTGGCCACGGCCGCCGAGCGTTTCGGGCAGGACGCCAACATGTACAAGGTGAAGGTGGCCCTGGACATGGCGGCCACAGATATCGCCAGCCTGCGTCCCGGCATGAGCGCCCGGGCCGTGGTGCTCACCAGCGAGGCCAAGGGAGTGCTTCGGGTGCCCCTTCAGGCGGTGCTGGAGCGGGAGGGAACCCTTGAGGAGGCGCAGAAGAAGGGCCTGCTGAGCCCCGAAAGCCGCAGCGTGGTGTTCGTGGTGGAAGGGGAGCGGGCCGTGGAGCGTTCCGTGAAGACCGGCATCGCCAACACCCAGTACTTCGAACTGAAGGAGGGCCTGAAGGCCGGCGACAAGGTGCTGACGGGCCCCATCCGCAAGGTGAAGGAATTGAAGGATCGCGCGACCGTGAAGCTGCGCCGGAAATCCGATGCGCAGGCGGAGGAGGAAGCCCGCCGACGGAAGGGGAACCAGCCGTGACCTCCTGGTCCGAGCCCCTCCAGGCCGCCCTCAAGGCGCTGCGGGCCAACAAGCTCCGCAGCGCCCTCACGACCCTCGGCATCATCATCGGGGTGGCGGCCGTCATCATCGTGGTGAGCCTCGTCCAGGGACTCGAACGCAGTGTGCTCAAGCAGATCGAGCGGGCCGGGAGCCAGACCCTCTTCGTGCGCCCCGTGTTCCCGGGCGACATGCCATTCGACGAGTTCAGCAAGATCCGGAATCGCGATCTGACCGTGGAGGACATGCGGGCACTCCAGCGGGCGGTGCCCCAGATCAGCCAGGTGACGCCCATCCTCTTCTCGTCTTCGGAACTGAAGGCCAACGGCCGGGCCACTTCGGCCGGGGTGGTCATGACCGAAGACAGCTACGTGGAGGTCAATGGCATCGATCTGCAGGCGGGCCGCAATTTCGTGCCCTCGGATCTCCGCCTGAGGAGCAAGGTCGCCATCGTGGGGCCCAAGGTGCTGGAGAAGCTGGCGATCCAGGGCAATCCCGTGGGGCAGATCCTCCAGACACCGACCCTCAGCCTGGAGATCATCGGCGTGCTGGCGGAACAGGGCACCACCATGGGCAATGACCCGGACAGCAACATCCTGATCCCGCTCAGCACCGGGTTGGCCACCCTTCCGGACCAGCAGCGGCGCCAGCTCATGTTCCAGGCCCGCATCGATCCCAAGGTGAACGTGGAGGATGGCGAGGATCTGCTGAAGGAGGCCCTGCGGCGCATCAAGGGCGTGCGGCCCAAGGAGCGCGAAGGGTTCCAGATCTTCAGCCAGAAGCAGATCGCCAGCATCATCGGTAACATCACGGGCGTCATCACCGCCGTGGCCGGAGGCATGGTTTCCATCGCCCTGCTGGTGGGCGGCATCGGCATCATGAACATCATGCTGGTGAGCGTCACGGAGCGGACCCGCGAGATCGGCGTACGCAAGGCCGTCGGGGCCAAGCGGCGGGATGTGATGCTGCAGTTCCTCATCGAGGCGGCCATGCTCTCGGTGCTGGGCGGCGCCGTGGGCATCCTCCTGGGCTATGGCGTGGGCGCGGCCCTCAGCCAGGCCCTGGTGAAGACCGTGGCTCCGATTCCCCTCTGGGCCGTTGTGAGCGCCTTCGCCATCCCCGCCGCCATCGGCGTGATCTTCGGCCTCTATCCGGCCGCCAAGGCCAGCAAGCTCGATCCCATCGAAGCCTTGCGCTTCGAGTAGGGGCCTGCGGGTCAGACCTTGTAGAAGCCCCGATACCAGTCCACGAAACGCGCGAGGCCCTCTTCCACCGGTGTGTAGGGGGCCTCGCCCAGCAGGTGGGCCAGGGGCGCGGTATCGGAGCTGGTTTCGGAAAGGTCGCCCGCCTGCAGGGGCTTCATCACCAGGTTGGCCTTCCGGTCCAGCAGGCGTTCCAGGGTGCGGATGAAATCCATCAGGGGCACGGGCTCGCCGTTGCCGATGTTGTAGATGCGGTAGGGCGCGGAGCTGGCGGCGGGATCGCCCGCTTCGGCCGTCCAGGCGGGATCGGCGGCGGGGATGTGGTCCAGCAGAGCCACCACGGAATCGGCGATGTCGCCCACGTAGGTGAAATCACGGCGCATGTCGCCGTGGCCGTAGACCTCGATGGGATCCCCCGCCAGGATGGCGCGGGTGAACTTGAAGGTGGCCATGTCAGGCCGTCCCCAGGGTCCGTACACGGTGAAGAAGCGCAGCCCCGTGACCGGCAGGCCGAACAGGTGGGCGTAGCTGTGGCTCATCACCTCGTTGGCCTTCTTGGTGGCGGCGTAGAGGCTGATGGGGTGGTCGCTGCGCTGGCCCGTGTGGAAGGGCGTCTGCCGCGTGAGGCCGTATACCGAACTGGAACTGGCGAAGATGAGGTGCTTCACGCCGGTGTGGCGGCAGCCCTCCAGCACCGTGAGGTGGCCCGTGAGGTTGGCGTCGGCGTAGGCGAAGGGCTCCTGCAGGGAGTAGCGCACCCCCGGCTGGGCGGCCAGGTGGATCACCTGATCGAAGTGTTCGGCCTCGAACAACGCGGCCACGGCGGCCCGGTCCGTCAGGTCCAGGCGCAGGAAGCGGAAGCCTGATCGCCCCTGGAGGTGCGCCACCCGGGCCTCTTTCAGGCTCAGCTCGTAGTAGGGCGTGAAGTTGTCCAGGCCGATGACCTGATGGCCCTGGTCCAGCAGGCGCTCGATCACATGGAGGGCGATGAATCCGGCGGCGCCGGTGACGAGAACCTTCATGGCGTCACTCCTGAACCTTGGGGGCGAAGCAGTAAATCGGGCCTTCCGGAAGTTCCGCCAGCGGCAGCGCCGAGCCCGGCGGCAGCAGCCACCAGCGCTCCCGGTGGCGCACGCCCAGATCCACGGCGCCCTCCCGGCGGAAGAAGCCGTCCAGGGTCCGGTCCGGGGCCAGCACCCAGCGGTCCGGGACGGAGCCCTGCCAGGCCGCGGCCAGGGCGGCCTGCTGGGCCTTGGGCATGCGCAAGGGCAGGTGGTGGACCGGGCGCCGGGCGTGGAGGAGGAACTGTTCCTTGTAGGCCAGGATCAGCAGGCCGTGTTCTGCGGGCACCTGGGCCTCGGCCCGGCGGAGAAGGGTTTCCGGTGTGCGGCCTTCGTTGAGTTGGGGGTTCACCCCGAAGCCCAGGGCCAGCCAGGCGGCAGCGAAGATCCCCGCGAGGGCCGCCAGGGGCATCCGACGGAAGACCCACGCTGTGGCCACGGCGGCCACGGCCAAGGGGGCGAGGCCCCACCAGGGATGGGCCAGATCCTGGGCCGCCAGCTTGGCCTGCAGGCGGGGGCTGGCCACCAGGGCGAGGCAGGCCAGCACGGTGATCGCAGCC
>MWBB01000192.1 GCA_002068835.1 Acidobacteria bacterium ADurb.Bin340
CCCCGCCCCGCCCCCCCGCAGCAGCGCCATCGGTGGACACCTCGAACCTGGACCTGCTGCTGGACATCGAGCTGCCCGTCATGGTGCGCATGGGACAGACGGAAATGCCCCTGGGCGAACTACTTAAGCTCACCCCGGGGTCCATCCTCGAACTGAACCGCCCGGCCGATGCCCCCGTGGAGCTCCTGGTGAACGGCAAGCGCATCGCCCAGGGCGAAGTGGTGGTGGTGGACGGCAACTTCGCCTTCCGCATCACGGAAATCGACAGCGCCGAGAACCGCATCCGCAGCCTGGGCTGAACCGCTTCAGGGCTTCGCGCGGCCCGATCCGCTCCGGCTGGCGGGCAACCACTCCGTGGCGACGGTTTCCATGGCCCTGCCCAGGGTGGTGCGGGCATGGGATGGAATGGGCGGCGGGACTCGGCTGGTGCGGACGGCCAGGGCGTAGGCAAGAAGGCCCGTGGCCACCCCCGCGACGATATCCGTGATCCAGTGGATGCCCAGCACGAAGGTGGACAGCAGCACGGCGGCGCCAAGGCCCGCGAGGGCGTGGCGATGGCGCAGGCGCTGGTGGAATCCCGCCGCCACGAGGATCGTGGAGAGGCTCGTATGGAAGCTGGGAAAGCAGTTGTCGATGCCGCTCATGGGCCGGAACCACTCAATGAGCCGCGAGGTCCAGAGGTCGGAAAGCAGCACCGCCCCCGATTCCGGATAGAACCAGCGCTCCGGCACCGGGAAGAAGAGGAAGAACGGCAGGCTGATGGCATAGGCCAGCACCACCGCATGCACCAAGGTGCGGTAGGCGCCCTCGCTCCGCCGGATCAGTCCCCAGGCCGTGCCCACCGCCATCAGCGGGAAGATGAAGAAGTAGATGACGGAATAGCCGTAGATCGCCACCGGATTCGTGAGGTCGTGGAGTTCGAAGCTGAGGCCCCGCTCCAGAGCGCTGGAGGCCTGGGCCAACCGATCGCCCAGGGCCACGCCCAGCCCGAAACGGTCCCGGAGCCAACCTTCGGCCAGGGTTTCCACCAGGTTCACCCCCATCACCAGCGCCAGCAGTCCGTGGAGGGCCATGCGGCTGCGGCTCCGGGCCAGGAGCCGCGTGAGGGAGGCCAGACGCGCGGGCACCGCCATGGGGCGCGAACCCGAAAGGATCCGGGCAGCATCCATTTCCTGCCGCAGGGCCATCAGGGCTTCGTGGACCTCCTGCATGGACTGGAACCGTTCGCCGGGCTCCTTGGCCAGGCAGCGACGCAGCAGGGGACCCAGGGCCGACGGCAGGTCGCCGCGGACCTCCTCAGCGGGCTCGGGAGCATCCCGCAGGATCGACGAGATCAGTTCCAGCGAACTCTGGCCCCGGAACGGCCGATGGCCCGTCAGCAGTTCATGGAGCAGGATGCCCAGGGAGAAGATGTCCGAACGGGCATCCACGGTGCGTCCCTGGGCCTGTTCCGGGCTCAGGTAGGGAATGGTGCCCACGATGAAACCCTGCTGGGTCAGGGCCTGGGTCGCCTGGTCCGAACCGGACGCCTGGGGTTCGGTGCGGGCCAGACCGAAATCCAGCACCTTGAGGCGCCCCGAGCGGGTGAGCATGAGGTTCTCGGGCTTGAGATCCCGGTGGATGATGCCCTGCTCGTGGGCCGCCGCCAAAGCCTCGGAAAGCGGGACCGCCAGCTCGAAGAAGCGATCCAGGGGCAGCCCGTCTTCGGGGATCAGAGGCCGCAGGGTACCGCCCTCCACGAATTCCATGATGAGGAAGTGGTGGCCTTCCTCCTCCTCCACCGCATGGAGGGTCACGATGCCCGGATGGTTCAGGGCCGCCAGGGTGCGGGCCTCCTTCTGGAAGCGCTGCAGGCGCTCCCGATCCTCCACCACGGTTTTCGGCAGGAGCTTGAGGGCCACCACCCGGTCCAGGCGGTTGTCCCGGGCCCGGTAGACCTCGCCCATGCCGCCCTTCCCGATGGGCCCCAGGATCGTGTAGTGGCCCAGCACCTGACCTTCGGCGAGGGTGGAGGGCGCCGTCATCGTCCGCCCGCCTGCGACAAGGCATCCCCTTCCGGTTTCCGCCGGAGCCACGCGAAGACCGCGGCCGCGGCGCTGCCCACCAGCAGCAGCACCAGCGCGGCCGTGAGGATGCGGAACAGCAACCGCTCCTCCTGGGGATTCGTGAGGAGCACCCGGAAGGTTTCGTTGCTGAGGGGATCCAGCTCGCGGCCACCCCCGCCGTTCTTGAGGTCATCGCCGTTCAACTCGAAGCGGAAGTAGTCCGATCGCTCGATGCGGGCCCGGAAAGCGGTCCCGGCGCGGAACTTGTCGCGCTCGGGATCCAGCCAGGTGATGCGGCGGGCTTCCACCACATGGCCTACAGGCAGGGCCAGGGCCATGTCCCGCAGGACGATGGGCGGGTTGGCGCTGTAGGGCCAGAGGGTCCGGATGCGGTGCAGCCGCGTGTGCACCACCGAGATGAGGCGCCGGGTGAGGTCGTCGCTGCCCCGGTAGCTGAGCCGGAACACCTGCTCCTGGGCGTCGAAGCCGGGCACGGCGCTGCGCAGCACCAGGGCCCCATCGTGGACCGGATCAATGCTCCAGGCGTAGTCCACGTGCTGGTGGAAATCCTTGTCATAGGGCACCAGTTCCGTTGCGGAGAGCCGGACCGCCTGGCGCACCGCCTCCAGCAGTCGATCCGCCTCCGGATGGCCCTCCTCCCCCTTGGCCATCCGAACCTCCACCGTCACGGGAGCGGTGCGCTCCCGGGCCAGCCAGCGGAGGTCCGCCAAGGCCTTCCGGGCTTCGGTCTGCTCATCGAACAGCCGCCAGGTAAGGAAGTCGCCCACCGCGATCTCCTGGGACCCCATGGCCTGGAGCGCCTGACGGAGGGCCGCCTTGATCCGCGGATCCAGACTGCGGGAACACACCAGCAGATCGTTGGGCAGCAGGGCGGGCAGGGGCACGAAGTGGACCGCCCCGGCCTTGCCGGCCTTCTCCGCCTTGGCGCGAGTGCCATCCCAGACCGCCGCGATATCCGCCTCGCCGGAAGCCACCTGCTCCACCAGCCGCGAGCTGCTGTTCTCCTGGATGCGCTGGGCGTCCAGGGCCCAGAGGGATTCCGTGTTCTCAGGCATGTGGAAGAGCTTCTGCTCCCGGAAGTAGAGGGAGGGCAGGAAGAAGCTGGAGGTGCTGAAGGCGCTGTGGTACGCGAAGCGGGCCCGGCGCTGGCGCAGGAAGCTGTAGACCTGAGCCAGGTCCGGAGGAGCGGGAAACGCCTTGCGGCTCACCACGAAGTGGGAACGGTAGGTGGTGCGCCCCGTGGCCGTGCTCACATAGGTGCCAAGAACTTCCAGATCCGCCCCCAGCAGTTCCGACGCCACCAGCACGTAGGGCGTGGCCCGGGCCAGGAAGGGGGCATCGCCGGCCTTGCTGTTGCTGAGACGCTTGATGACCTCTTCGTACTCCAGTTCCTCCGGGGCGAAGCTCACGCCGGCCTTGGTCACCAGGAATTCCTGGAGCCTGCGGTCCGCTTGGCGGGTCTCCAGATCCAGTGCCACCCCCACGAAGGCGAGCCGGTCCTCGGCCCGGGCCGCGAAGGCGAACAGGAATGCCAGAAAGAGACAGCGCAGGGCCACGTGCATGGGCGGTGTCCTCGGGGAATGACATTGGCATGTTCCCGTACGGCCCCCGCCCTGTCACGGGAAGGCGCCGCCACACCCTGTTCCTTCCTCACCACATTGGCCCCCATCGCCTGCGGGACTAAGCTCGGGATTTTCCGGAGGCGGTCCATGTGCGGCATTGTTGGTTACATCGGCCCCCAGCCTGCAGCTCCCATCCTCGTGGAGGGGCTGCGGGCCCTGGAGTACCGCGGCTACGACAGCGCAGGCATCGCCCTGGCACCAGGCGATGGGGACTTCCGCCTCGTACGCGCCTCTGGCAAGCTCTCGGCCCTCCAGGCCCGGGTGGATTTCACGGACACCACACCGCTCGGCATCGGACACACCCGCTGGGCCACCCACGGCCGCCCCACGGAGGAGAACGCCCACCCCCACCTGGGTGGCGGCGGCCAGGTGGTCGCCGTGCACAACGGCATCTTCGAGAACTTCCTCGAACTGCGCCGGGAGCTGCAGGAAGCCGGTTGCGCTTTCGCATCGGAAACCGATACCGAAGTCTTCCCCGTGATGGTCGGCCACCTCATGGCCCAGGGCCGTTCCTTCGAGGCCGCCTTCCGGGAAGCCGTGGGCCGCATGGAGGGCATCTACGCCCTGGCCTGCCTCAACGCCTCGGATCCCACCCGGATTCTCGCGGCCCGCAGCGGCCCGCCCCTCATCATCGGCCTGGGGGATGGCGAGACGTTCCTGGCTTCGGATGTGGTGCCCCTGCTCCGCCACACCCGGCGGG
>MWBB01000193.1 GCA_002068835.1 Acidobacteria bacterium ADurb.Bin340
GGATCGAAGAAGCGGGGCACCAGGTTCACCAGGGTGGTCTTGCCGCCGCCGCTGCCGCCCACCAGGGCCACGGTTTCGCCCCGGCGCACCTCCAGATCGATGCCGCGCAGCACGGGGTTCTTCTGGTCGTAGGTGAAGTGCACACCCTCGAAGCGCAGCAGGCCGGGTTCCGCCGGCACCGGCGCGGGCTGCGCGGCCACGGGCATCTCCGGCTGGCGGTCCAGGATGCCGTAGACCCGGTCCAGGCTGGCCTGGGCCACCTGGATGTCGTTGTTGAGCTTGGTGAGGCGGCGGACCGGATCGTAGAAGGCGTAGATGGTCATCAGGTAGGCCGCGAAATCGGTGCCCGACATCTGCCCCGATTCGATGATGCGGCCCACGTAGAAGATGAGGGCCGCCAGCATCAGCCCGCCCACCAGCTCCATGATGGGATGGCTCAGGGCGGCGGTGCGGGCGCTCTTCATGCCCAGGCGGTACAGCTCCTCGTTCTGGCGCTGGAAGCGGGCGACCTCGTAATCCTCCCGTGCGAAGCCCATCACCACGCGCACGTTGCTGAAGACCTCCTTGAGGCGCTGCAGCAGGCGGGAGGAGGCCTCCTGGTTGCGGTGGTTGATGCGCCGAATGCGCTTGCTGAGCTTGCGGATCGGCAGCACCACCAGCGGTGCGCCGATGAAGATCACCAGCGTGAGCTGCCAGTTGTACCAGAGGGCTGCGGCCAGCAGCGCCAGGGCCTTGGTGGCTTCGCGCACGGCCTCGGCCAGGTGGTTGGAGGCAATGCCCTGCACGGCGCCCACATCGGTGATGCAGCGGGTGAGCAGCTCGCCGACGGGATGCTTCTGGAAGAAGGCGGGCTCCTGGTCCAGCATCCGGGCGAAGAGCCGTTCCCGGAGCGACTGGGTGGCCCGGATGCCGCAGCGCACCATCACCATGGTGCCGGAGTAGATGAGCACGCCCTGCACGAAGAACATGCTCACCAGAAGCACCGGCAGGAAGTACAGATCCTTGCGGAAGGGCGAGCCCTCCGGAAACAGCGATTGCAGCCAGGCCTTGCCTGCGGCGGCATGGGCCAGCGCCTTCATCTCCGCGCCGCCGGACTGCAGGCCCAGGGCTTCCAGCACGAACTTGAAGCTGGCCGCCAGGCCCGCCTGGAGGGCGCCCGCCAGTGTGAGCAGCAGAATGCCCAGGAGGAGCCAGGGCAGGTAGCGGAGCAGGTGTTCCCGGTAGAACCGCAGCAGGAATCGCATAGGTCTACCAGGGTAGCGGGCCTACTCCACGGTGACGGTCACCTTGCTCTTGCCGTCTTCCACCGACAGCAGGATGGAGCCCTTGGGCAGCTCCAGGGCGCGGTCCGTGAGGTGGTCCAGGGGAACGCCCTTGCGGCGGGCCTGCTGGAGCTGGTCGTCGGAAAGGTAGTTCTCCACGGCCCGGGCCAGGCTGGCGGCGAGGCGGATGGTGACGGATTCCTTCTTCCCGGCCTCCTGGATGCGGATCACCAGGAAGCGGGCCTGGGCCGGGGAGGCAGCCTGGGGTTTCACGCCCAGCTGGATGAGGGCGAGGCTGGCGGCATCGGCGTAGGCGGGCAGGGCGAGGCCCGCCTGGAGGGCGTCCACCCCGCGGCGGTCGCCCCGCTTGGCCAGCTGGAGGGCCGCGAACACCCGAACCTCGGGCACTTCATCGCCGAGGGCCGCCACGAGGCCGGGGGCGGCCTCCGGGCTCTGGCCTTGGCGGATGCCCCAGCAGCGGACCCGGTTGAGCTTGGCTTCCCGCACGAGCATCCCCTGGTCGGGGTGGGCCTGAAGGAAGGCGCTGTAGGCCGCGGCGGCTTCATCCCAGCGCTGGTCCTGCTCCAGGGTGGCCGCCAGCCAGAAGCGCGCCTCCCACAGGCGGGCAGATTGGGGGTGTTCGGCCTGGAAACGCCGATAGCGTTCAGCGGCTTCGTAGAAGCGCTGCCCGTAGCGCAGGGCCTTGGCTTCGCGCAGCAGAGCCTCTCCAGGCACCTGGGGCAGCACCGGAGAAGCCGGACGGCGGGGCGGCGCCAAGTCGGCTTCCGCGAAGGTCAACAACAGGGTCAGGAGCATCACGACCCCTCGCCCTTGAGCAGGTCACCCAGCTTGCGGGCCTGGGCCTGGAGATCCTGGGCCTGGGCCAGCTGCCTCAGTTCCGCGGCGCGTTCCACCGTGAGGCATCCATCCTCCAGCGAAAGCTCGGTGAGCCAAGCCTGCAGCTCGTGGCGGGTGATCTGGGCGCCGGGCACCGGAGCGCCCTGGGCATCCAGTTGCCGGCTGGCCTGCAGCAGGGCCATGGCCAGCGCGCGCTCTTCGCTGCGGTCTTCCCGATCCGTGCCGCAGACCGGCGGCTCCAGCTCGAAACGGGCGATGAGCTCGCGGCTCTGCTCGAAGAAGGAGGCCCAGAGGCGCAGTTCGGCCCGGCGGCGGGCGGATTCCTGGATGTGGGCCCGGCTCTTGGCCTGGGTCTGGAGGGATCGGATGTGGCTCAGGGCGTAGAGGCTGGGCACCACCGCCAGCAGCACGGCGGCGGCCAGGAGCCAGGAGGAGGAGCGGAAACGCCGGGGCGTGGGGGTGGCGTTGGCCAGTTCGGGGCCGTGGGCCTGGAGGGCCAGGTGCAGCTCGAGGATTTCGGCCAGCCGGGCCTGGCTGGCGGCATCCTCGGGCCAGCGCTCGGGATGCTCCAGCAGGTCGAAGCGTTCGGCGTCGGCCCGGGTCTGGGGATCACGGTCGGGGGTCATGGGACACATCCAGGTGCTTGCGGAGCTTGGAGAGGGATTGGAACAGGGTGGCTTTCACGGTGCCTTCGGCGCAGCCCAGATCCTCGGCGATCTGTTTCACCGGTCGCTCATGGACGTAGTAGGCGAGGACCATGGCTCGCTGGCGGGGCGTGAGGCCTTCCAGGGCCTGCTTGAGGGCCTCCATCCGCCGGGAGTGGTCCACCTGGTCCCAGGGCGAGGGCTGGTGGGGGTCGGGTGCGTCAAAGGCCTCGGGAGGGGGTAGCTCCCGACCCCGTTTACGGAGGTGGTCCGTGGCCGCATTAGCCGCCAGGGTGAAAATCCACGCGGCCACGGGGCGGCCTTCCTCGAAGCGCTGGCAATGCTGCAGGCACTTGAGGAAAACCTCCTGCACCAGTTCCTGCACCACGCCGCCCTCGCCCTGCAGGCGCCGGTAGAGGAACGCGAAGACCGGTTTCTCGAAGCGGCCCATGAGGTAGGCCAGGGCCTCCTCATGGCCTTCCTTCAATCGGGCCATCCAGTATTCCGGGGTGGGCGCTGCAGCCAAGGTCGCGCTCATGGCTTCGGATCGGGCTCCTGGGGGGAGCCGAAGCGGAAGTAGGGCGCGGCCAGGCGGCCCAGGGTGGCCTCCAGCTGGCTGCCCGTGAGCTGGGCGCGGAAACCCACGCGGGTGGACTCCTCGATCATCTCGGCGGAGGGGACGGTGCGTCCCTGGTTGGTACCGGCGAGGGCCACGAAGCGCTGGATCCAGGGCGCCGCCCGCTGGATGCCCTCCCGGGAGCCGGTCACGCTCAGGGCGAAACGGAAGGGGGCCTCCGGGTTCTTGCCGGGGGAGACGCTCCAGACCAGGGCATCGAGGCCCCGCGGGAGCATGGATTGGGCTTCCGCCGGGAGCGCCGACTGGGCGCCCTGGATCACGGCTTCGGGGCGCAGGAAGCCTTGCAGCTCGGCCTGGGCATCCACCCAGGCTGACGCGGCGACCAGGCCGGGATCGGGGCGCCGGGCGCCCGTCAGGGCCGCCAGGGAGGCCAGATCGCCCAGCCAGACGCGGCCTTCGCCATCCATCAGGGCGCGGATGTGCCACTGGTTCACATCCAGGATCACGTGGAGGGGCCATTCACGGCCGCCCACGCTGAGGCTGCCCTCGCCGGGGAAGGATTCCACCACCGCCCGCTGGAGGGCCTCCGTGTCCTGGAAACCCGCCAGCTGGATCAGGAACCGGGGGATCTGGACCTGGGGCTTCGCCTCCTTGGCTTCGATCTTGAGGTCCATGACGTAGAGGGAGATGCGGCCCTTGTCCTGCTTGGGGGCGATGCCGGCCTTCTTCAGGAACAGGTCCAGGGATTGCTCGGCCATGGGGAAGCGGCGCAGGGCCTCCTGGAAATCGGGACGATCCAGGATCCAGCCCGCCTCGCCGGAGAAGGCGACCGTGGTGCCCGCCGGGGCAGAACGGGCCCAGTCCGGGCCCAGGCCGCGGTGCCCCCGGCATCCTGGGAGCAGGAGCAGCAGGGCGGGCAGGAGGAGGGCGGGAGTTGGGCGCATCGGTGTGTTCCAGTTCGTCAAGTCGGCCAAGTGGCGCATCGGCGAGCAATCGGCCCTGGAGGCGCTGGACGGTG